>CAJXVG010000124.1 GCA_913061495.1 uncultured Winogradskyella sp. | reverse complement strand
CTGCTATTGCCGCTTGTCATTCATTGGCATTTTTTAATGAATAATTAAACCGCTTTTTGAATAGCAGTCAAAATATCTAAATCATTATTCTCAATAATCATCACTAATGATAGTTTTTCATTGGAATTTACAATTTCAGGAATTTCAATTGAACCTTTACCTGATTTATTATCAAGCTTAAATATTTGTTCATTCACCACTATATTACTGTTTACCAATTCCTTATTTCTATTCTCACCTCGCTTAACTGATGTTTTTCTTTCGTCAATAACCAAAACAATCCTTATGTTTTTGCTTGAAATATCTCCGGTTATATCATAATTGAAATCAATGTGGTTTTCTGATTTTGTTACATTTTTTATCGAAATACGCTGTTCAGATGTTACTTTAGAATATTTTTCAATATTCTGTTTTAAAACAGAGGCTTTGGAACCTACAAAATGTTCTTTTCCGTTGACAACAATTTGAGGTGTGTAAATAGAACTGCTATTAAACTTTGAAGCATACCTTCGCTGTTTATTACTATATTTTTCTTTACTGAAGGGATCTTTCCACCCAATATAATTCCAGTAGTCCACATGGTAAGATAATGCTATAACGTTTTTACCTTTAACTTCATTTAACAACTTATCAGCCGGAGGACAACTAGAACAGCCTTGAGATGTAAACAACTCTAGAATTACTGGGCTTTCTAAAGCATTAGTATGGGATTTAATATTATTTTTTTCACTACAAAGTAATAATGGTAGCATAAATAGTGTTAACACAATGGTTTTCATAAAATTCTTTTTTTACATTTGAAGCATGTATTTTAGTTCGAAAAAATCGATTTTACTTACAATTTTAGCTGTCTTTGTGATGAGTTTAACAAGCTATGCTCAAGACTTGGCAGTACTTAAATATAAAGGAGGAGGCGATTGGTACAGCAACCCAACAGCTTTACCAAATTTGGTTAAATATTGTAACGATAACATAGGCACCAACATCAATGAAACCATAGAAACTGTTGAAGCCGGCAGTACAGATATATTTCAGTATCCGTTGTTGCATATGACGGGTCACGGAAATGTGTTTTTTAGCGATGAAGATGCCGAAAACCTTAGGAATTATTTAATTTCAGGTGGATTTCTTCACATTGATGACAATTATGGTATGGAGCCTTATATAACCAAGGAATTAAAAAAAGTATTTCCGAACAATGAACTGGTTGAAATACCTAAAAACCATAAAATATTCAACTCAGCATTTGATTTTTCTAACGGCTTACCTAAAATCCACGAGCACGATGGTAAAGCGCCACAAGCTTTTGGTATTTTTTATGAGGACAGATTGGTTTTGCTATTTACACTTGAAAGTGATTTAGGCGACGGATGGGAAGATGAGGAAGTACACAACGACCCACAAGAGGTAAGAGAAAGAGCTCTTAAAATGGGTGCTAATATTGTGAAATATGCTTTTGAACATTGATAGTTAAAAATTAGCGCTTCAACTTTACCCACTACTGATTAAATGCAACTAACACACTATACTTCAAACTTTAAAAAACAAAAATTTCCAATCACATTGGTTTGCGATAACATAACCAACGCTCCAAACATTGGGAGTTTGTTTAGAGCAGCTGATGCTTTTGGAGTTGAAGAACTCATTTTTTGCGGAGAAAAAATTTCGGTTGGAAAACGTATGACCAAAACTTCACGCTCTACTGAAAAATATGTCAACTACAAGGTTGAAACAGATATACATACTGTTATTAAAAATTTAAAAACTTCAAACTATTTTGTAATTGGATTAGAGATTACTGAAAAAAGTGAGGCACTTAACTTATTGAAAATTGAGACAAATGCAAGTGTAGCGTTGATGTTAGGAGATGAAAATTTCGGTATTTCTGAAACCATTCTACAACAGTGTGATAAAGTTATTCATATTAATATGTTTGGCAACAACAGTAGCATGAATGTGGTACAAGCTGCGAGTATTGCATTGTATGAAATAACGAAAAGTTTAGCGTAGATTAAAAAAGAAAAATTACCTCAAATAAATATTTACCACAAAGCCATACAATTGTTATATTCGTGGTTATTATTATTTAGCAGATGTTAAAAGCCAGCAAACTCACTAAAAGTAATTTACAGACTCTTGCCATAATTTTAGGTATTTGCATTTTACTTTTTATTTTATTTAAAATAAGGATCCTTATCCTGTTTACATTTATAGCTGGTGTTCTTACTTTGGTTTGTAGGCCAATAGTGTATTTTTTTAAACGTTTCTTAAAATTCTCTAACACCTTAGCGTCAATAATTACTTTAGCCATAATGATAAGTTTTGTTGGGTTAGTGCTCTGGATTTTTCTACCAATAATCATTGAACATGGCAAAACTATTTCTGAAATTAACTTTGATCGTGTTAAAACCGACCTTAATGAGCTAAATCTCCAAGCAAGTGATTATTTGGGAGTAAAACAGATTAATTTTATTGAAGCTATTAAAGAAACTGACTTTGTAAAAAACTTGAGTTCTAAAGCTATTACCAATGCAATTGATGTAATTTTCAACAATCTATTCAATGTAATTATAGGTTTATTTTCTGTTCTTTTTATAACATTTTTTCTATTAAGAGATGATAAACTCATATCTAACTCCGTAACAGCTTTTGCAGATAAAGGAAAGGAAAAACGATTTTTATTGGTGCTGCATAAATCAAAATTTTTGCTAACCAGATATTTTATTGGGTTGGCATTGCAGACATCGATTATAGCTACTTTATATTTTATATTGGTTTATAGCTTGGGTATTAAGAACGCTTTGGCTGTAGCATTGGTTTGTGCTTTTTTTAATATTGTCCCCTATTTAGGACCATTAGTAGGTGGTATATCTATTATGCTAATTGTGGTTTCTTCAAATTTAGCGTCGGATTTTTCCTCGGATTTATTACCACAACTTATAATAGTTTTTGTAGGCGTTTCAATTGTTCAATTAATGGATAATTTTATATTTCAACCTATAATATTTGGGCAAAGTGTAAAATCTCGACCCTTAGAAATTTTTATGATTATTTTTATGGGTGGATTATTATTTGGAATCCCAGGAATGATTTTAGCAGTACCTGTTTACACCACATTAAAAGTAGTATCTAAAGAATTTTTGTCTGAATATAAAATTGTGAAACAGCTCACCAAAAACATGTAACGGTTATTTTTATAACTTACACTTTGTTTATCACTTATATACAATAATGAAATCTAAAATTATAGCAAACGGCATATTACGTGCCTTGGGGATTACAGTAGGCATTGTTTTAGTCCTCCTTTTTTTATATAAAATCCAAGCCGTAATAGTTTATTTGGCTATTGCTGGTGTACTCTCACTTATAGGACGACCAATTGTTATTACGTTAAAAAGAAAACTAAAGTTCAACGACACCTTTGCGGTAATATTGGTGATGATTATGTATCTCGTTATTGTTGCAGGTATAATTGGCATGTTTGTACCTCTCGTTATAGAACAAAGTGAAAATTTATCTCTGTTAGATGTAAATTCTCTCCAAAACAACATAGAGAGCATTTATGTAGAAGTTATTGATCATTTTGGTTTTAGTGAAGAAGATTTTGAAACCACTATTAAAGATTCTAAATATGTCTCTGAAATGAATTTTGGTTTTATTCCAGAGTTTTTAAATGCCTTAGTTTCTGGGTTTGGTAATTTTAGTATTGGTCTATTTTCAGTGCTTTTTATCCTGTTTTTTTTCTTAAAAGACAGTCACCTGTTTACAAATTCAATTCTTGTTATATTTCCCAAAAGTGAAGATTTAAGATTAAGAGCTTCCCTAAATTCTATTAGAGAATTATTATCACGCTATTTTGGTGGATTAATATTACAGATTCTTATCCTCTTTACCATCTATTCTATAACCCTCTTTATATTTGGGATAGAAAATGCCATTGTAATTGCAACACTTTGTGCTTTATTAAACATCATTCCGTACGTAGGGCCACTCATAAGTGCATTTTTAATTCTTTTATTAACTATAAGCAGTAATTTAGGTGAGGATTTCAGCACAGTAATTTTACCTAAAACAACGTATGTAATGATAGGTTTTATTATTGCACAATTGGTAGATAATTTCTTTAGCCAACCTTTTATATTTTCAAAAAGTGTAAAATCCCATCCGTTAGAAATTTTTCTAATTATTATAATCTTTGGTTTACTTTTTGGTATAACAGGTTTAATTATCGCAATTCCGCTTTACACTGCAATAAAAGTCATAGCAAAGGAATTTTGGAGCGAATATAGAATTGTAAAAAGGTTAACCAAGAATTTATAGAACATTTGAATCCTACCCTACTCAATACTGAAATTCAGGCGTTTATTAATAACAATATTAATTCGGAAATCGCTAAACTCATTTTAGGAGGTACCACCTTTAATGACGTAGATACAAAGGAAGTTATTGAACAAATTGAAGCTAAAAAACGTTCGGTAAAAAAGCTGCCTACTTGGTTTAAAAAAGAAAACATTTATTGGCCGAATAAGTTGAATATAGAACAGACTTCATCTGAAATAACGGCAAAATATAAGTCCACAATTATTTCTGGTAAGAGTTTAATTGATGTTACGGGTGGTTTTGGGGTTGATACCTATTATTTTTCACAACATGTTGATAGTGTTATACACTGCGAAATTGATAACAAACTATCTAAAATTGTAGCACATAATTTTAAAGAATTAGAGATCTCAAACATTAAGTGCTTAAATGAAAGTGGTATTGATGCATTGAAGAGATTAGACCAACAATTTGACTGGGTATATGTTGACCCGTCTCGTAGAGATAAAACTAAAAACAAGGTGTTTTTACTAACTGATTGTACACCAGATGTTAAAATATTTCAACATTTATTTTTGGTTTATGCCAAGAATGTGATGGTAAAAACTTCTCCGCTGTTAGATATTTCTGCTACCCTTTTCGCTTTAAATCATATAACTGAAATCTATGTTGTAGCTGTAAACAATGAAGTGAAAGAGTTATTATGGATTTTACAACGTGATTACGAGGGAGATGTTTTAATTAAAACAATTAATCTTCAGAAAGATAAAAATCCCCAAATCTACAACTTTAAATTAGCGGATGAAGCTATTAACATTGCGCAATACCATTTACCTTTAAACTATTTATATGAGCCTAATTCAGCCATATTAAAAGCTGGTGCATTTAATTCCTTGAGCTATGATTTAGATGTTTATAAATTACACAAACACTCACATTTATACACATCAAAAGAGCTCATTGATTTTCCTGGTAGGCGTTTTAAAATTGAAAAAATCTTACCATTTAACAAAAAGCTATTTGCCAAAGAAAAAATAACAAAAGGAAACATAACTACACGCAACTTTCCTTTAACGGTAGCGGAAATCCGTAAGAAGTTTAAAATAAAAGATGGAGGCGACATTTATCTATTTTTTACCACAAACTTAGATGAAGAAAAAACTATTGTGGTCTGTTCTAAAATTTAAAAATAGAAGTTTCAGTAAAAGCATAGCAAATTGCATTTTTTGGTTTTGAGGTAGTGTTCAAACCTGTAAATAAACTAAAAGCAGGCAGAACAACCTGGTTTTTACTGACCTGAAAACAAGGCAGTTTTAAAAACTGTTTACCTTGCCCTTTAATTTTTACGCCAGGATGTATATGGCCTGAAATTGTAAATAATTCACTATGTTTTTTTAAATGCTCATGAACAAACAAGAAAGGAAAAATTTCTAATTCTTGTATAACTTTAATATTAATTTGAGATAAAGTGTTTTTTGAAAGTCTATCGTGGTTTCCCTTAATTAAAACAATTTTTAAATCTTTAAATTGCTGAAGCCAAAGCTCAAAGGTTTTTATATTAATATTAGACTCTGCATGAAATAAATCACCTACAACCAATAGTTGTGTAACTTCGAAATGAGAAATTAGATGTTTTAAACGTTTCAAATCATTTTCTAAGACACCATCTGGCATTGGTATGCCGTGTTTTCTAAAATGGGCAGTTTTGCCAATATGCAAATCTGAGAGAATCAAAGCATTCTCACGGTTCCAATAAATTGCCCGGAGATTTGTGAGGGTGAGCAATTCATTCTCAACGGTAATCTGTTTTGATATTATTTTCAAGTTTATTTCATTTAACCATTAGGTATCACCGACATTTTCAATGATATCTGCAAGTTTGTTTTTATCATTCAATTTTATAATTCTGGGCTTTAATGCGCTGTATACGTTTATCTAAACTCTCATTACTCATAGTACCTCTTAAACTATCAACTTTTAAAGGGAAACTTAATGGTGTAAAGGATTTTGACTGTTTTAGTATGATTTTACTTTTAGAGATTCTCTCAAAAGCAGCTTGCAAACGAACCTCTTCCAATTGTTGATTAAAAACTTCTGTGTAAGCCTGTTTTAACAATAAGTTATCTGGCTCGTATTCCTCCAAAACCCTAAATATTAATCCTGAAGAAGATTGTAAACTTTTATTGTTTTTTTGAGTACCTGGTTGAGATTGTACCACCAACCCAGCAATTACAGCAATATCCCTGAATTTTCTCGATGCCATTTCTGAGGCATTGATACTAGCAACAACATCGCTCATTAAATTGTCTTTGCTTAACAATTTTGGCAAATTCTCTTCGGTAAGTGGAATCGGTTGATCACTTAACAATTCAAAACCATAATCATTCATTGCTATTGTAAACGTTAATGGCTTTAATTTACTAATTCTATAAGCCATTAATGCAGAAAATACCTCGTGCACCAATCTGCCTTCAAAAGGATACATGAATAAATGGTAACCGTCTTTGGTGTCAATCATTTCAACTAAAAATTCATTTTCTTTTGGAATATGTGAACGTTCATTTTGATTAGAAAGTAACGGATTCAAAAATCGTAGTTCTTTCTCTAATCTTCCGGGTTTTAGTGCTTCTGACAGTTTCAACCTCATAAAATGACTCAAGTGAGATGTTAATGGCAAACGACCTCCCAACCAACTTGGAGTCACTGCTTTTTTAGCTTTGCTTCGCCGTACCAACACGTTCATATCCTTAATTTGAACAAGTTCTAAAACTCTACCTGCTAATATAAAATTATCTCCAGGTTTCATTTTTGACACAAAGTACTCTTCAACCATCCCAACATAGCCACCTGAAAAGAATTTCACCATTAGCATCACTTCGCTTACTATAGCTCCAATATTCATACGATGAAGCATGCTTATTCTTCTGCTTTTTACTCTGTAAAGACCATCTTCATCTTTTACAACTTTGTGAAACTCTTCATAAGAACTCAACGTTTTTCCTGCTTTGGTAATAAACTGCAAACACCACTTCCACTCGTCTTCTGTGATATAACTAAAGGCATGTGTTTCTTTTATTTGATTGAATAATTTTTTGGGATTAAAACCCATACCCACAGCACAAGTAACCATAAATTGAATGAGGACATCAAAAGTTAATACCATTGGGTCACGTGCCTCTATCTTATTTTGTTTTACTGCTTCTTTTAAGGCGGACACTTCAACCAATTCTAAAGAATGAGTAGGAATAAAATAAATCTTAGAACGCTCATAGGGTGAGTGGCCACTTCGCCCAGCACGTTGCATAAATCTTGCTACACCTTTTGCGGAACCAATTTGAATAACACAATCCACTGGTTTAAAATCTACACCCAAATCGAGTGAAGAGGTGCAAACCACGGCTTTTAAATAGCCATTGGAAATACTGTCCTCAATCCAATTTCGTAATTTTTTATCTATAGAACCATGATGAATTGCCAATAATCCGGCCAATTCAGGATTGGCATTTAATATTAATTGATACCAAAGTTCCGATTGTCCGCGTGTATTTGTGAAAATTAAAGTTGTAGTATTATTTTCAATAATAGGCAGAATTTTATCTACCATTTTTGCTCCAAGATGTCCTGCCCATGGCAATACCTCAACTTCGTCTGGAAGAACTGAGACAATATCTATTTTCTTTTTCTGCTTCGCTTTTATTTGAGTGACTTTTAAATTGGGATATGGCAAAAGCACATTTTTTGCTTCCTCTAGATTACCAATCGTGGCTGTAATTCCCCAAATTTGAAGCTTTGGTGAATATTGTCGCAGTTGGGAAATTGCCAATTCAGTTAAAACGCCTCGTTTATTTCCCAAAAGTTCGTGCCACTCATCAATAGCTACGCAACTCACATTATTAAACCAACGCACATTTTTTTTCTGAGAAAATAATAAATGCATAGTTTCTGGTGTGGTAAGCAATACATCTGGCATTAAGCGCTCTTGTTTTCGGCGTATATTGGTTGGTGTATCGCCATTTCTAACTTGTACTGACCAATCTAAACCAATTTCATCAACAGCTTCGCTCATAGCTTTTGCCAAATCTTTTGCCAAACTGCGCAATGGACTAATCCATAATATTTTAAGTCCTTTTGGATATTTATCTGGATGCTGTCTCTTATACACATCTGACGCTGCCGACGACTCCTTACGTGTAGAT
>CAJXVG010000123.1 GCA_913061495.1 uncultured Winogradskyella sp. | reverse complement strand
GTCGTCGGCAGCGTCAGATGTGTATAAGAGACAGTATGAATATATTAATTAGGTCTCTCCAATATTAAACTACATAATTTTTAACTAAGAACTTCACTATAAATAGATAAGTGCTGACTTATTACCCTTTCGATTGTAAAAGCCTCCTCAGCCAACGCTCTACCAGCCTTTCCCATAGCAATCCGCTGTTTAGGGTTTTCTATAAGTGTTTGAATAGCGTCAGCAAGCTCAATAGAATCTTTTACTGGAACTAATAACCCTGTGATGCCTGGAGTTATTGCATCACGGCAGCCTGCTACGTCTGTTGTCACTACTGCACGGCCGCAAGCAGCGGCCTCTATCAATACTTTAGGTAGACCTTCTCTGTAAGATGGCAATACAACCAAATTGGTGCCTTTAAAAACACCAGCAATGTCTTTTTTATAGCCTAGCACATTGAGATTAGGAATCTTTCCCCACTCATCAAGATCATTTAAACTTGCACTAGTAAGATTTCCAGCATCTAGATCACCAACCAACTGATAATTTGCATCAACCCCCCTACTATTAAGTACCTTAATAGCGTCAATATACTCTGCCAGCCCTTTATCAAATAATAGTCGGGCAGCAAAAGTTATGGAAACTTGTTCAATAGTATTTTCTGGCGTGAATGGGTAGTTGCTAAGATCAACTCCTGACCCTCTAATTAAAATTGCTTGTTCTGTTTTCATTGCACCCAACTTAAGGAGCATCTCTTTATCATCAGGGTTTTGCAAGATAACAGTTGTTTTACTTGCACTAAGCGCTAGTCTGTAGAGTAATGCACCAATGTAATATTTTACCTTTGCTATAAAACCCTGAGCTAAAAACAATGTACCTAAACCAGAAACTGCAGCTACAATTTTTTTAACTGATGTAAAGCGAGCAGCTATACCACCATATAGAACTGGCTTTATTGTAACGAGATGAACTATCTCAGGTTTTAAACAAACCAATAACCACCAAATTTTAAACAAACTAATTAATTCGACAAAAGGGTTACTCCCGCTACGAGATAAGGGGATTTCATGGTGAATTAAGCCGCTATCAGTGATTTTTTTTACATCCTCACCAGATTTTGAGGCAACGTGAACAGCATAACCCTGGCGATGAGCAGCTAAAGCAATCGGAAGTCTGTGAGATATAAAGAAAGCGGGTTCGTTAACAATAAATAATAACTTCAAGTTTATATAGACTCTCTTAAACGTTGTTACATAAAAAAAATAATAGGAAAGAGCTTCTTAACATTACAGTTAGCAAATACGAATTAACATATACAACAGTAACAATAAATTAAGAGGGTTCACACTTTAAAAGATAACAGCCTGCAAAAGCATCTAATTCAACCTTAGATATTACCTAGCCAATACGTTGCATCCTTTAATTACACAGCTAACCAGCCTTTCCATCGACAATGAAGCAGTCTAGGCATTCGTAACAATATCTGGCATACCTTCACGATAAAACGATAAAACGATAAAACGATAACAAAAGATTCTTGTACAAGCGGAGAAAGATCATCTTGGCCTCCCCAGCAGAACCAACTGATATGAAATGCACCTCAGAATTCCCAGGCTTTATCAATTTAAACTTTTCACAAATTTTCACAATATTTAATCTACAATTAAGCATGCAATCATAACAGATAGGAATACAATGTATCCCGCAGTAGATATTAAACAGAATAGAATTAGATCTATACCGAAACCAAGCACATTTACAATTACCACTCACACATCCAAAAGTTTCTCTCAGTGTATTTAGAAATACCGTTTGTGTACAAATATAAGAAGCACCATAAATTTTAAGAGCCAACCTATAAAATAAGACATCACGTAGAAAATAGTACTATTGATATCTAATTGTTTTTTGAGTTAAAGATAACACCCTAACAATTAATAAAAAATTGGAGTTTATTAACTACCTCCTTAACCTATAAGCAATTCAATTTAATTCAAACAAAAAGCTCTCTTTGCCCAGTAAGAATAGCTAATCGTGCAATTCGATAGCTATTCTTTGCCAAAGATAATTCGAATTGACCCTAACAAGATTAAATTAATCATCACTATAATTTGATAACATATTATTATAAACATCTAAATGCTTTTTACAGGAGCTAATTATTGAATAACGATGCCTATTATATAACGCACTTTCAGAGAATTTTTTAATCGCACTAGAATCGGTAACCATATATGAAATTGCATCCCTAAATTCAACATGATCTAGAGGATCAACGACAATCCCATTTTTGCAACACTCAATCACTTCTTTACAACCACCAACATCCGTAACAATACAAGGTAGTCCAGACATAGTTGCCTCTATCAATGCTATAGGTAAACCTTCCCATGCAGAACTCATTATAAACACCTGAACTGACGACATTATATCTACAATGTCTGTTCTATTACCCAACAATCTAATATTATGTTCTAAATCTGCTGAAATAATCTCTGCTCTGATTTTAAGTGTATTTTCTTCCGTTCCCTCTCCTGCGATGACAATATTTAAACGCTTTCGAATATCTAAGGGTAATAATTGAATGACTCTAATCAAATAAGAATAATTCTTCTGCTCGGTTATAGCTCCTACACATAGACAGTCTATAATTCCGTTTTCCTTCCACCCCCTAACTGTTGGGGCATTAAACTTATCTATATCCACCCCATTATTAATAATGGTTACATTTCTGTTTGAAAAGCTTTCTAGCATTTGACCACACAATGTAGAAATTCCAATTTGCTTATCAATAAAAAAACATAAGGCCTTATAAACGTATTTATTAACCCTTGGGGCAATATTGTGGTGTGTGTATAACCTAGGAACAGAAAGTAAGCAACCAAAAATGACACCATAGGTTAAATGAGAATGATAAATATCAATTTTATAATCTCTAGTGTATTTATATACTTTTAAAATTCCGAGCCATGGCTGCGTTCGAGCCTTTGAACCTACAAAAAAATAATTTACACCACTTGCGTCAAGGTCTGCCAGGAATTTTTTTTCAAACTCTAAGCTTCTACCACTTTCTTCAGATGTTTCTAAAAAACCAATTGTAGCGATACCCCCCTCCCTTACAAAAGCTTTAGCTAAGTCTTTAACATACACCTCAGCTCCTCCTGCAGCTGGTGCTGCCAAAAAATGGAGCACACTTATGGGGGGATTATTAATAGCCATGATATTTTGACCTTAGGTTTAAATTCTTAATGAAAATAGGTAATAATAAGAAATACCATGAAAATGCAGTATTAAGGTTATTATGAGTCAGAGAGAATAAAATCATTCCACACCAAATTGGAAAGACGACACCACTTAAAGCCATCGTCTGAAACATCAAAATATGGATGCAATAACCGCAATAAATGATACATAACAACAAGCTTAACCAACCTAACTCAGCCATTATTCTAAGAAAATCATTATGACTAACACGCCGATCCTGCTTTGACGCATCAAGAATGTGATTTCCGATATGCAGTTTATCGACAGTTGATGAATAATTTGAAAACTCGCTAATATACCGCCCCCAACCAACACCAAAGTAGGGATTATCATTCACCATATTTAACCCAATTTGTGCAAAAAGCTTCCGCTCACCATCACTTCCAGATACAGCCTCTTTATCACTAAACCTAGTTAAATCAAAGACATATAAAAAACTGACTACACAACCAGCTACTAGCAAAACCAACACTCCGCGCTTAGACACCCCCTGCCTATAAATAAACCACAGAACACAAAATAGTGGGAAAGCTAATGCTGACCTTGAACCTGAGAGTATAATCGTAATTGTCATCACAAAAAGAATTAAAACCCGAGCCCTCCCTTTTAGAAATTCGAAATTAATAACCCAAGCAATGCCAAGGAAAAACGCAAAATAATTTGGATTAGAGAATGTAACCTCTACACGAGGAGAGCCTGTAAGAATATACTCAAAGCAACCGAGCATAGCGACAACAACACCCAAATTCCCGATGAATTTTAATGTTTTTTCTATCTTTAAAAGCTCTCCTCTAAAATAAAGTGCATTAACTACTAATATTACAATAATATAATTAACCAATTGAGATTTAGAGTCTGAGTCAAAAGGATTAAAGAATTGAGATATTAGAATTAATGCCAAAAAAGGAAAAAGTATTAGGTTGAATCGAGAGAGCCGCCCTACTCGTATAATTTGGGGAATATAAAACGCAATTAAAGCAACCTGTATTATTTGATGAAACTCTCTATAAAAAAAAACAAAGTTTTGAGAGAAACAAACTATACTTGTAAAAAACAATGCTGGCGCAGCTACGCTTAAATTTTTTCTATTACTAATATAAAACAGCCAAAATAATAATATAGGTATAGGTGAAAGTAATTTAAAAAGATCTTCCTGCACTTATTTACAACCTTTATTATCAATTATAAAAAGCTTTGAAATAGTACTAGCAACACAATGCCAACTATGAGCTTCAGCATAAGACCGATTAATTTTCTTAACCTTTGCATAAAGCTCCGTACTTTCTAGAAACATTGTCAATCCTTTTACAAAATCATTAATCACATAACCATCCAAAACAATTCCATTATCACTATCTTTAACTATATGCTCAACCCCACCGACTTTTGCTGCGATTACAGGTAAGCCCCTGGACATTGCTTCAATAACAGATGTTGGAGTGCCTTCCTCTATTGATGCTAATAAAAAAACTTTTGAATTATCTAAAGCTAAAACCACTTCTTCAGAATTGACTCCACCCAAGAACGTTACATTACTCATCCCTGCCAAGCTTACAAACTCTTTGCTCTTATCTAAAAGAACTCCATCACCTACAAAGCAGAAATTAAATTGAGGCATTTTTTTTGCTATTTGAAGCATGAATTGATGATTTTTCACGCTAACAAAGTTTGCTACAGATACCACATCATAATGTCTATCGTGTAGAGGTAATAAAGAAGCAGTGTCGAGAAAACTCTGATTTATCCCACTATGTATAAAATGTACTTTTTCAGGTTCTTTGTTTTGTAAATACTTATAGCTATCATAACCTGTACAGTATGTCGCGTTGAAATATTTAATAAGTTTGGGTAATAATCTCTTTTGAGTAAAACGCTCCCCAAGGAAGCCATGAAAGGAAAAAACTGTCACATTAGCATCAACAAGCCATTTTATCAGGGGACAGAATATCGCATCACTCCAGTCCCCATGTATATGGACCGCATCAAATTTTGGGCGATTAAGGAGCAAGTAGCATACTAAATAACAGTAAAAAATAAAACTCCGGCAAGCTGCCGGTCTTAATGCTCTTAATTTAAATCTAGTAGGCAAAATGATATCATCATCATGCGTTCGTTTTCCTTCTGAAAAGGCAATTGTTACATCGAAACCAATCGATCTTTGTGCGGTTGTAAGATTATAGATATGTTTCTCCATCCCTCCTGCCATCGGTGGTAAAAATGGATATATCCTTAATATTTTCAATTAACGCCTACCTTACAATTCTTTATTTCTTCACGATACAGGTCAAAAACCAGATTCCATTCATAGTTCTTTTCAATTGTGAGGCGAGCATTGCGACCAATTTTTTTTCTCTGTTCAGCGGAATCGATCAATATTGACAAGCTATCAATCAAACTCTCTTTATATGGTAAATCTATAACCATGGAATTAACTTGATGCTGAAGCAAGTCATCAATATAGCCAACATTTGTTGATATTACAGGTAAGCCACATGCCATGGCTTCCAATATAGCTCTTGGCACACCTTCGGATGTAGAATAATGTATATAAACATCATTTAATGGCAATATTTTACTTAATTCTGAATGGGGTATATTTTCTAAAACAGTTAAATCATTGCTACTGCCTAGTGACTCAACTAATTCATAGAATTCTGATTTTAAATCTCCGCTACCTACAATTGTTAAGTGAAACTTAATTCCACTGGCATATAGGTCCTTTATTAAATTTGAATGATTTTTAAGTTTAGAAAACCTACCAACTGAAATAACGTTTAAAGCAGTTCCAATCTCATATTCAGATTTAACAGTATTAAATATATCTAGATCAACTCTATTAGGAATGACTTTAATTTTAGACGAAATTGAAACACCAAAAGTATCGGTTAACTTTTCACTCATACTTGATGATAAGCTCCTTATTTTATTCGCTCTATTTAAAGAAAACTTAGAAAATTTTTTAAAAAATGTGTGATGCATTTTTCCGAAAAAACCAGGTTTGACTGGCAAAAAATAATGTTCCCCATGTATTTCAATAAAAAGACCATAATTGAAAATCTTATTAAAAATAGCTGCAACAAGACCACCTAGGACTGGACATTGTGCTACTACGTGAGTCGGGCGTATTAACCATATATATAATGGTAATAAAAAACTTAATGGTAAAAAGTAAAATTCCTTTTTTCCAAAACGGGGTAATAAGTGCAGATGAAGATTACCTTCTGTAGTATTACTGAAAGCCATAGTTTTATTTCTAGCAAAGACATGATATTCATCTGCACCCTTAGCTAACTCTAACCATATCTTTTTACTATGGTGCATTTCTTCATCTAAAGGCGAGAAAATACTTGCACTAACATGTAAAACCTTCATTTAAAAATCCCATCTACATATTGTTTCGCAATTAAAGGAGTATTAAATCGCTTAACATTATCAATATTTTCTATATTTAATTTTTTTTGAAGCTGGCGATCATTTATTAATCTTACTAAATTTTCTGAGAAGGCTAAGGAGTCCTCTCTTGATGACATTAACTTTAATTGTTCTTTTCCAAGTATATCTCTAATCCCTCCAGCATCAGTAGTTATTATCGGTAAGCCACAAGACATAGCTTCTAATAAAACACGTGGAAAGCCCTCGGTATATGTTGGATTAATAAAAATATCAGCTTCATTGTAAAGACTCTGAATTTCTGAATTTGCAACAGCCCCTAGAAAAGTCACCTCAACGTTATCCTCAGATTCTTTTGCCATATTCTCTAATATTGGTCGCTCAGGACCTGCACCAGCCATTATTAATTTAATAGATAAAGAAGTACTATTTAAAGCCTTTATAATATTAGGGAAGTATAAATCGCTTTTTCTAACTGGTGACATCCGATGTACAAAAAGGATATTTATATTTCCATTATTTACCTTATCGTTCTTCATCGGCTTAAACCGCTTTAGGTCGACATCATTATAAAGGCATAACAATTTATCCCTCTTGACCCCAATACCTTCGTAATATTTAAGCATTGATTCAGGGCCGGTAACGAATCTATAGCATGTAGTTGAAATTAAACGAAAAGGCAAATATGTATTTATATACCAATAGATTTTTTTAATGCCAAATGGCTTCTTTAAATCCAAGGGCAAGGTTTGACCTGACTGCCAATAATATACTTTTATCCCATAAACTAATGAAGCCAAAAATGCAGTTTTACTAGCTATTCGAATAAATACTTTTTCAAATCCTAACGATCTTAATCTCATTAACTCAATAGCTAAATACATATATCTAGCTACAATATTCTTCCCTCCTAGTACAACAACATCAACACCTTCAATTTCAGGCCTTTCACCCTCACAATGTTCAATAATCAATATTATCTTCACATTTAATGTGGCTATTTCTTTCAATAAGTTAATAACATGAAAGTAATGTTCGCTAGACCCTGAAGAATAACTATTAAGTATATATATCAACTTATTTTTCATTATTTATTATTTTCCAACCAAAATATATTACTACTGCATTTATAATCACTAATAATGAATAGCTTAATATGGCAATCATCAATCCAGGAAGTCCCATGAATTTCATTACCCATACTGAAATTATAAATGCTGTTAATGATAATAGTGCAGCCGTATTAATTACCAAGGTATTATATTGACCAAAAAGCTTGGCTCTAAAGGTTACAGTTAACGCCAAAGGATAAAGTAAAAATGAAATTAGAACCAGTTCATACATTAATATTTCGATACTAAAATAAATGTATGCCGCGCCACAGACAAGTACAGTTAAATGAGTCAGTAATAATAAAGGAATAAACTTCCTTAAGTCTTCATCAATCACTTTAGCAGTTTGTCTATGGAATAAGGCAGCTTCAAATACCCTTAAAAATGTCACTCCCATTGCTAAAGATTTTTGTAGCAATGTAAATAACCCAATTTCAGACTTAGTTAAGTACGCTGAAAAAATTAGAGGTAAACTATTATCATTTACTCTTTTCAATATTGCCGACAGATAATAGCCCTTTAGGCTATTCATATTCTCTCTAAAAAACGATATAACTATTAGATAATCTAATTTACACCTTAATTGGGGTTCACACTTTTTAATATATATAGCTGAAACTATAATCATAGCAAACTGTGCAAGGGCATACGCTGCTAGTAAGCCCGTCAAATCAGGGATATTTAAACTCAATAAACCTATTCCTAAAAACTTCACAATAGCCATAGACAAAATTAGAAAATAGTATTGTGTTAATTTATTTTTAGACTGGCAGTAAACATCAACAAAGCTTTGTAAACTTAAAAATAGTGAATATATAACCTGTCTCTTATACACATCTCCGAGCCCACGAGACCGAGGCTGATCTCG
>CAJXVG010000122.1 GCA_913061495.1 uncultured Winogradskyella sp. | reverse complement strand
AATCTTGCCTTCTGTTCTGCAATAACTTTTTCTTCAGCTTCTCTTTTTGCGTTTTGTTCTGCCAACAATTTAGCTTTCTCCTCAGCTTCTTTTTTAGCTTTTTGCTCAGCGGCTAACCTTTGCTGTTCTTGGAGTGCTATTTTTGCCTCTTGCTCAGCTAATTTTTTGGCTTCTGCATCTGCAATAGCTCTTTCTTTAGCTTCTTCTTTGGCTTTTTGTTCTGCTAATAATTTTGCTTCAGCTTTAACCTTTTCTTCAGCATCTTCTTTAGCTTTCTGTTGTGCTGCAATTTTTGCACGTGCTTCTTCTTTAGCTTTTGCTATTCTTTCCGCTTCAAGTTTAGCTTGGGCTTCAGCCTCCTTTTTTGCTTCAAGTTTAGCTTTTTCTTCAGCAACTATTTTTGCTTGTTTTTCTACCTCAAGCATAGCCTTTGCTTCGGCTTTAACCTGTTCTTTAGCAGCTAGTTCAGCTTGTGCCTTGGTTTCTTTTCTGGCCTTTTCTTCTTCAGCTAGTTTTGCTTTGGCTGGGACATTGTCAACTACTTTTTTAGTAGAAGATGTTTTAGATCTCTTATTTCTGGATACATAACGTTTTCTACCATCGTTAGAAAATAATCCACTTACGTCATCTTCACGACTGTAATCGTAGTTTTTATTGTTTGTGAATCGGTATGCCAGTGATACTTCATGCGAAGGTCCAAAATCGCTTAAATCTCCTATAGCTTTTTCAAAATTATATTCTATAGCTATTTGCTTGGTAATATTTAAACCAATACCACCAGAAGCACCATACACAGTATTATAGCCAACTTGAGCCCAAATGCCTTTAGGTACAGTAACCATAATTAAACCAGCAATTATAGTTTCATCTTGCTTAAATTCAGATTTAACCAAACCTGAGAATTTGCTTTCATCGAAGAAACCTCTACTGTCCATATAGCCTGTGTACATTAAATGGGCTTGTATGCCTTGCTCAGGATTATCTTCTATAAGCGATGAGGATTCAAGGTTATATAATGCAAGATTATTGACAGACAGACCAAAATCAAGAAATTCAGTACCGTAATTAATACCTGGACTTATATTCAACAAAAAGTTGGAAGGTACATTTTGCAAAGAAGGGTCTTCAAAATTGGTTATAACATTTGAAGTATTCACGCCACTTTTATATGCACCAATATTTAATCCGAAAGTTAAGTTACTATCACGATCTAAAACGGCATTGTATGCAAAATTGAGAATACCTCCAAAGGTGGTCAAAACTCCATAATTTTGTTGAAACAAGGCTAAACCAGCACCAATATTTTCACCAAATCTGCCTGAGTAACTTGCTAAATAGGTTTGTGGAGCATCTTCAAACTGAACCCATTCTCTTTTATTGGTAATGCTAATAAACTTGGTTTGTTCTCTTACAAAACTAAAGGTTGGGTTAATAGCATAACGATTAAAGGTCAGTGAGTTTCTAACGGGAAGAGCAAGTGATACCACACCATCATCTTCTTGACCATGGGACATCTGTATGGAACAGATAAATAGTGATATGGCTAACACAAAATGTTTCACATTATTTGATTACCGTTATTGATCCTTTTTTGACATCGTTGTCTGATGTGGTTATGATATAATAGAATACTTGGTTAATACTAGTTGAGCCCAAATCATTTTCGGGCCAGTTATTGAGATAATCATTTGTTTTTAAAACTATTTTTCCGCGATTGGTCAGTATCATGACTTCTGTATCTGTGCCACTGACATATTGCTGAGGTATAACCCAAGTATCATTAATGGTATCTCC
The DNA here is from genome assembly GCA_913061495.1 of uncultured Winogradskyella sp. GTDB lineage: Bacteria > Bacteroidota > Bacteroidia > Flavobacteriales > Flavobacteriaceae > Winogradskyella. The sequence goes on along the minus strand of CAJXVG010000122.1, from coordinate 6,836 downwards.
ATTTGGGCTGATAACATTTGGAATTTTTCCGACATCTGGAAAAGGATCTATCGCTTCGTTTATTGTGAACAGAAATTCTCTAGAACCTTGACAGCCCGAAATTTCTGAGACAACTACTTTATAATCGCCAAATTCAGTCGCTGTGTAATTATCTTGTGTTTCACCTGTAATTAATTGATCGTTTAAAAACCATTCAAATTCTGGATTATTGGCAGTTGTGGTTACTGTAACTTCTAATGTTTCACCAGCTTCCATAGTGGTTATTTCCGATACGTCAATTGAGCCATCAAATAGCTCGCTCACTAAATCAATTGAACCTGAAGCAGAACAATCGCCTAAATCTACTTGAACAGAAAATATACCTGATTCATTAGTTTGATACATTTGGCCTGTAGCATCTGGAATGGCATTACCATCTTTGAACCATTGGTAACTGTTTCCTCCAATAGTACTTAAGGTAGTTAAGCCTTGTTCTGGACAATACGGATTACCTAAACTTGATGCTATTGTAGCATTAGCTTCACCACTAGTAGCTTCACTTATCGTAACTCGGTTTGAAAATGAATTAGACGTACACGTACCATAATTGGTTTCCGCGAAGTAAGTACCTTCTTCGGTAACTTGCAAAGTTTCTCCTTCACCCACAGGTTCTGAAGTTGTTGGTCCTGTTTCCCTAAACCATCTAAAAGATAGTGAAGGGTAGAGGAGTGGAGAATCATTATTACCTGTACCAGGATTATCAATAGTTAAAAGATAACTCCCACCTGTACAATAGGCTCCTGTTGATACTAAATTGTTTATTGTAAAAGGAGAATCTTGAAGTTTGTAATAAGCAGCAAACGCATCTGAACCTGCACTTGTAGCTACAGGTGAGGTGCTTTTTATACGAATTTTATAATTTTCTCCTGCAGTGGTTTCTGGTAAATTAAAATCTAATGTTGCAGGAGATGTTGTTACGTCACCAGCATCTGAAGTAAGTAAAACGGTTGCGTCTGAAAAATCACCTTCGGCATCAGACATTTCAATAATAAATTGGTTTGAAGCATCAATACCTGATTCAGGAGAAAAAATAAATGTAGTACTGTAAGTATTGAAGGAGTCATTTGCACATGCTTGACTAAATCCCAGATTTGGTTTACCTATAACTATTTGAGCGCTTAATTGGTTTTGCGAGACAAAAACAATTAAGCACAACATAAATAGCAGTTTAGTTAAGGTAGGTTTTTTGTACATGTAGGTGGGACGTAGTTTTCTATGCTATAGAATTAGTTTTATTTAAAATTTTAAAACGCAGTTTAGTTTTGAATTGTATTTAATATTAATCGTCAACTGGATCGTTTGAGGCAATAATTTTATTGATTCTTAATCTAAAATCTGGGCGCTTACCGTTGCTGGCATCAATAAATGTTTCAGAATCTGGGCCTTTTGAGTAAACATTGTCAAAAGCTCTACTGCCATACCAACTTTCTAGGTCTTCATTGTTTTGATTGTATTCAACAAAAATGTTTCCATTACAATTATTAAAGTAAGTTCTGCTGAATTTAATTTTATCGAGATTTTCGCCATTAACACGAACATTTTCATCTAAAACTACAGCTGGATTAAATCCGGAAATCACACTATTATTAATTGTGAAAGAGGTATCCTCTCCTATAAAAATAGCTTCTTGCACCAAACCAACCTTAATGTTAGATTCTAAGTCGTCAGTAACATTAATTAGCGTCATGTTTTCAGCAAATACCATAGTTTCTTTTTTAGAAACATCTAGGTTTTCCTTTTGATTGTAAGACTTTATAGATATACACTTTGAGCCATCTGGGCTAGATACATAAGGAGATCTTACAGCTAAGGAATTTAAAATATTGCATTGAGCACCATAGTTAAAATCATAATCATTTCGGCTAGATCTAAATGATACCGTTTTTACCATAATTAAATCTCCTCCCAAAATGTTAAATGAGTTTCCTTCACAATAGCTAACCATAACACTGTAAATAGTAGTTTCTCTACCAACACCTGCTAGTGTCAATCCATTGAAATTTCCGTAGTCTTTTGTGTTTTTTCCGGCAAATTCTATTCTTACATATTTTAGGATTCCAGAATTACTATTGGGATTGTTGCCACCATAACTGATACTTTCAAAAGAAGAAGGTCGTAATCCATAGTTTAAAGAAGATTCTTCTCCGAAAGTATTTAAAGGAGCATCACCTAAAATGAACAGTCCTCCCCAATCACCTTCATTTTTAAGACCTCTACTAGATGAAAATACAATAGGGTCAGTTTCTGTACCTTCTGCAATAATCTTAGATCCTCTACTAATTGTAAGAGATCCTTTAGATTTAAAGTCACCAAGAATCACTGTGCCTGGTTCAATGGTAAGAGTAGTGCTATCTGTTACAAATACGTCACCAAGCAAAAGATAAACATTTTTCTTATTCAGCTTAGTGTCTTTTGTAATATTGCCGCTGAGTATCTGTGTAGGTTCACCATAATCTAATTGACTTGGTTTAAATTCCGTCCAAGATTTTAGCCAATTGCTATAACCTGTAATTCCTTTTTCTTGTTGGGCAGAAAGTGATCCACACAAAACAAGATATACAAAAATGAGTTGTGTAATTTTTTTCATAAGTAGTTCAATTCGTTAATTTAGATTCAAGGGCTTAATAAATAATTATTTCAAACATAGGATTATTACCTACGAAATACAAATAATATCGATGAAATACATAAATTTATAAGACTTTAGGAATTTTTTCCTACAAAAGAACCGACAATTTTAATTTTAAATACATTGAGAATGCTTGGTGTATAGGCATATAACCTAATTTTTGATTACATAAAAAAACCTTGATAAAAATTATCAAGGTTTTAAAAAACTAACTAATAATAAAAAACAATAATCAATTCTTTTTAAAATCGTTGTAGGTATGTAATGATTTCAAGGTCTCCTCATAAAATAAAATGGCCGAAATTAAATCTCTTGTATCAGAATAGGGTAAAATTTTCTTTTGAAACTCAATTGTGCTATCAAAATAGGTGGTAGAAGCTTCAATATTTTCTTCCAAAGCCTTTTTATTATCCTTTGTATCTGGTATTCCTAAAGAAGACATCGTTACACCTGGCTTAGTAGCAAAAGCAATATTCGGTAAAATATTTACGATAACCTCTATACGTTCAATATATAAAGTCAATAAATCTCCTTTTGGCAATTTATTCAATTCTTCACGGTTGTGATATTTTGAAATATTTACTTTGCCACTTATAATGCTCTGGGAATCATTTTTGCTTTGTGCAAAACTCATATTAATCATTAGGAAGAATAGAGCACTTATTAGCGTAATTTTCGTTTTCATTTTAACGGTTTTAATTCATCTTAGTAGAGCAAATCTATACAAATAATTAAAAAAACCAACTAATTATCAGTATTTTTTGTTAAAGAATTTTAACACTTTAAGTGCGAATTTCAAGGATAAACTGCGTCTTTAGTGGATTAAAAGCGTATTTATTCGACGAAATACACTCTAAATATTTAACAGTATTAGGCATTTCAATTAACATCTAAAATTAAAAAAATGAAATCAAAACCACCTTATTACACGTTACGGTTAGTCAAATTCAGAACACGTTTGAATTTATATATTTCTCTTAAAACATTCCATTTCGTCGGATAATTTTGCGACGTAAATCATTTTATCGTAAAATTTAGACATTGGGATGATTTTTAATGGTTTACGGTTATAAAGGTTGAAATTTGACATTAATCCTTAATGCCTTTACCTATGAAAAACCTTGGTAGCCTTTTCTCTCTAATGATCCTTATAAGTTTTATTAACCCACTATTAGCACAACAAAATACGGATACTTCGCAACGTCACCCTATTTACGATTTAAGCGAAGCGAATATGGTAAATGTTGATACAATTCCAAATTATGGATCAAAACAAGATCAAATTAAAATAACGGGAACAATATATTTGAGTGATGGTGTAACACCTGCTAATAATGTAATTCTTTACATAGAACAAGCTGATGAAGATGGCAGTTTTGATTTACGTAAATCTGATGAAAAACGATATAACTACTACAGAAGTTGGGTAAAAACCAATGCAGATGGTAAATATACCTTATATACATTTATTCCTGGTTATGATAGAACTTACAATCAGCTTCAAGAAATATTTCCTGTTATAAAAGAACCGTCTCAACAAGAATATGCTATAGCCACATTTTTATTTGATGACGACCCATTATTATCAAGACGCTGCCGCAGACAGATTGCTAAACACAGTGACCCATCCCGAATTCTAAAATTGAAGAAACAGGAGGATGGCTCAATGATGGCACAGCACAATATTATTCTTCCATCTGCAAATGAAGCTGCCAAATAGCAACTAATAAAACTGCTTAATTCATCTTTTTAAATTAGTGATAATTCATTAAAGTCTCAATGTATTTGCGTTCGCTTTAAAATGTTATGCGTTAATCATTTCCCTGAATTATAACCATTTTGAGTATTTAATATCTATAAAACAAATAGACCTCTGCAACATAAGGTTAAACTACGCAAAATAAAACATGTTAACCGCAATGTATGATATTTGCTTACGGATAAGCAAGAGAAATTAGTAACCGAAGATTTATAATCAATACCCTTATTTATGCAACAATCTGCATCTGAAACAATTGTAGAATCCGCTTATAATTATTATAATAAACTTCTCGAAGTTCTTCCAAGGATAGCTTTAGGTATTTTAGTTATAATAGCTGGAGTTTTAATTGCCAAATTTCTAACTAATATTTATAAAAAGCGCATTCTAAAAAAAGCAGAAGACCCATTAATGGCACGTTTTTTAGCACAAGCCATTAAGATTATTTTTGTACTTATTGCAGTACTTATAGCTTTACAAATAGCAGGTTTAAACGGTGTTGCCACAGGAATTTTAACAGCGGCTGGTGGTGCTGCCATAATTCTTGGTTTTGCATTTCAGGATATAGGCAAGAATTTTTTGGCAGGAATCATTTTGGCCTTTAACAGACCGTTCAATATAAATGATACCATAAAAATAGACGGTCTTTTCGGGAAAGTTAAGGCACTCAATTTTAGATACTCTCATATTAAAACCTTTGATGGTAGAGACATTTATATACCAAATAGTGATGTGTTAACCAAACCAGTTGAAAACTATACAGCAGATGGTTTTTTTAGAAACGATTTTATTGTGGGTATTGGTTATGAAGACAATATTGATGCAGCTAAGCAATTGATTCGTGATATATTAAAAGATAACAAAGATATTGTGCAGGACAATGAGCACGAAAGCTTTGTGTTTGAAGATGAACTTGCTGCAAGTACAGTAAACTTAAAGGTGTTTTTCTGGGTAGATACATTTGATTATAGAAAATCCGCTATTATAATTCGTGGAAATATCATTAGGGAAGTGAAGGAAACATTAGAAGCTAAAGGGTTTAATCTTCCTGCAGATATTAAGGAACTTAAACTATATGGTAATGAAGAAGACATTCCATTACGTGTGAGAAAAGACCCGAGGGATTTTGAAAATAAAGCTTAAATTTCAACTTTTAGAAGTTATAACATCGTTACTGTTTCTAAGTAATAAATTAGGTATATTTAGAGAATATTAGTCTATATCCTAGTTTTTATTGAAGCATTTTTGTCTATCATTATTTTTAAGTTTAGCGATCATTCCCTTATGGTCACAAAATGCTGTACCAACTAGCGAACAAGCTTTTAACCAATTTAGTGCTATTAGTGATTCAATGTCTGCTTCATTTTCTGAGGATGATATAAAAACTTACAGACGTAATTCTTTTTCTGAACCTCAGTTGCAAACCTATTTATCCCTTCACTTTCAACGTTTAGATCTGTTAAGGTATATTAAAAATAAACATAGTTTTGTTTTAGATAGTTATTTGCACTCTGGCAATTGGTTTATGCAAGTTGGCTTTTTAAAAGAATCCATAAAGTCTTATCTCGATTTTTTTGATTATTACGAAGCAAATGAAAAAAGTTTATCTCCCAAAGAAATTCAAAAATATATAGAAATGCAAAGTTTTGCACGGAGTATGCTAGCTCAGAGTTATGCAACTCTTGGAGATTTTGATAATGCCGATTTGCAGCATAAAAAAAATATGGATTTCACAAAAGATTTAGATTATATCTACTATCCTTCAGCTATTAACAACTATAGTTTATTTTTATATTGGCATAAAAAGGAACTCGATTCTGCTCAGTATTTTTTTAAACAGGCTTTTACTCTTACTCAAACCAAAGTTCCCAATCATACATTAATAGGTAGCATTAGGGATAATATAGCAGATATTTATATTGATCAAAATAAACTTCAGCTCGCACAACCTTTGTATGAAGATAATTTCCTTTTTTTTAAGGACGCAATAAACGAGCGTAGTTTAATAAAAGATATTCCGCGATTAATAAGTGCAGGTGCTCAATTAGTATCAACTAATGTTAACTTAAATAGGTTAGAGGAAGCACAGCAAGTATTTAACGAATTAGAAGGCATTGTTATTCATCAAGCTATAATTAATGATTTAGCTCCTAGTTCTAAGTTAGAATTTTTGAGAGCTAAAGAATTATTATACGAAAAACAAAATAAAACAACCTTAGCCTACAGCACCTCAAAGGAAATTAAACGCTTTGGAGATAGTCTTCAAAACATTGCAAATAACATAGATAAAAAGTGGCAAGAGGAACTTAACGATATTACTATAGATAGAATTGCTCTTAATTTTAAGATAGATCGTATTAAAACTGTCTCTTATACACATCTGACGCTGCCGACGACTCCTTACGTGTA
>CAJXVG010000121.1 GCA_913061495.1 uncultured Winogradskyella sp. | reverse complement strand
CGGTCTCGTGGGCTCGGAGATGTGTATAAGAGACAGCTATCATACAACTCTTGGAAATTCTCTAATTTCTTTTGAACTTTAGCATTGATTTCTTCAAGCTTGTCTGCTTCAGATAGTTTCTTTTTTTCGTTTTCTTTTAGAGATCGTTCTGTGCGCTCTAGTTTGCTACGTTCTTTTTGAAGTTTGGCTATAGTGGCATCAAACCTTACTTTGCCACGTTCAATCTTCTTCTTCGATTTATTGATTAAACTATATGGAATGCCGTTTTTTTGAGCCACTTCAAAAGTAAAGGAACTACCTGCTTGGCCAATAGCCAATTTATACATAGGCTCTAGCGTCTTTTCATTAAACAACATATTAGCATTTTCAATATGTGGTAGTTCGTTAGCTAAAAGCTTGAGGTTAGAGTAGTGGGTTGTTATTATTCCAAATGCTTTTCTTTCGTAAAAAACCTCTAAAAAAGCTTCGGCCAGAGCACCACCCAATTCAGGATCACTTCCTGTACCAAATTCATCAATTAAAAAAAGAGTGTTTTTATTTACTTTCCTTAAAAAATAGTTCATTTGTTTTAAGCGGTAACTATATGTGCTTAAGTGGTTTTCAATAGATTGATTGTCTCCAATATCGCTTAGAATTCTTTCAAATAAACAAACTTTACTTCGCTCATGCACAGGGATTAGCATACCACTTTGCAACATAACTTGGAGTAGGCCTACGGTTTTTAAAGTAATACTTTTACCACCAGCATTGGGTCCGGAAATTACAATTATTCTGCTTTCTTCATTAAGACCGATGGTTTGAGGAAATGTTTTTTCTCCATTTTCCTTATTTGTTAAATAGAGTAGTGGATGGTAAGCATCTCTGAGATGCATGGTACGTTCAGTAGCAATTTCTGGTAAAATAGCCTCCATACTATTGGCATACTTAGCTTTTGCAGAAATTACATCTATTTTAATGAGGAAAAACTGATAGTTTTTTAAAAGCGGAAGAAACACACGTATAAAGTCCGTTAACTCCTTTAAAATTTTTATGACTTCTTCCTTTTCTTCATATTCTAAATTGTTAAGTTCTCTTGAATACTGAAGCGTAGTTTCGGGCTCAATATAAACAATGCTGCCTGTTTTACTGCCACCCATTATAGCTCCTTTTACTTTTTTGCGATACATAGCTTTTACAGCTAAAACACGTTTGTTCTCAACGACCGATTCACGGATATCATCAAGATAATCTAGATTGTGATAGGTATTTAATGCCGAAGTAAAACTACTGTTTATTTTACCTTTTAATTGGTTAATAGATTTCCGGAGTTCAAAAAGTTGAGGGGAAGCGTCATCTTTTACGTCTCCAAAGCGATCTACAACAGCATCTACTTTTTCAATTATAGCAGTATTCACCTCAATTGGCTCGCTGTAACGATAGAGGTTGGGATAATATTCTTTAAACTTTTTGAGAAATTTTAAAATTGTATTGACAATAATTGAAAGACTAACTAATTTTTGAAAACTTGAAACTTCGAGATAAGTATTTTCTATATTTAATAGTTTAAGTTCTTTGTTAATAGTGTCAAAGCCATGGTTTGGTATACGGTTGTCATTATCAAAAGAAGATAAATATTCATTTACATAGTTTAACTCGTCTAGTAAAACCTCTTTGTCTTCAATTGGTACAATATTTAAAACTTTGGCTCTTCCTAATTCAGTTGTAGCGTAGTCTTGTATTTGGTTTAAAACAGTAAAGAATTCTAAGTCCTTTAATGTTTTTTCATGAATTCTTATCATGTAAAATTTTTGCTTTAATACTTACAAATTTAGCAGATTTAGCTACACAAGCCTAATTATGAGTTTTAAGGATTCTAATTCTTATTTTTGATAAAATTTTGAATGTATGAATGTTGATATTCACAAGAGTTGGAAACCATATTTGCAACCAGAATTCGATAAACCTTATTTTAAGAATTTAGTTGAGTTTGTTAAGACAGAATATATAAACCATAAGTGTTTTCCCAAAGGAAATGATGTTTTCAATGCTTTTAACCATTGTTTGTTTGAAGACCTTAAAGTGGTTATTATAGGGCAAGATCCTTACCATGGCAACGGACAAGCTAATGGCTTATGCTTTTCAGTAAATGACGGTATTCCTCACCCACCTTCATTGATTAATATTTTTAAGGAAATTGAAAAGGACTTAGGAATTCCATATCCTAAAAGTGGTAATTTAATGGCGTGGGCAGATCAAGGAATTTTATTGTTAAATGCTACGTTAACCGTTAGAGCTCACCAAGCTGGTAGTCATCAAAATAAAGGATGGGAGCAGTTTACAGATGAAGTTATCAAAATTATAAGTGCAGAAAAAGAGAATGTTGTCTTTTTACTTTGGGGAGGTTTTGCAAAGAAAAAGAAAAAACTAATTGATACTAAAAAACACCAAATATTAGAAAGCGGACATCCATCTCCTTTAAGTGCTAATAGAGGTTATTGGTTTGGTAATAAGCATTTTAGTAAAACTAACTTCCTGTTGCAGCAAGTTGGCGAGACCCTAATTGAGTGGAAACTATAGTAGGACTTTCGTTTCTAATAATTCGAGGCCGCTTACTTTCTATCTTTTTAGATGTTTTGTTACAACTAAAAATTAATAGCAAAAAGTTAATAGCAACTAAAAAAGATAAGACTAGAGTAATTGTTAAAATCATAATTAATCTATGTTGATTGAATAATAGCTGAGACTCGGTGCGTCAAAGATAAATAAAAAATTGAAACAGTGAAGGTTATATAGAAAAAATGTAAGTTTATACGTGTTATTTAGAATTATTACAAATCTTTTCGTCGATTTTTTTTGCTTTTTAACGATTAAAATTATATTAAAAAGGGTTAAATGTTAAAGTAGAGTAGTCAACTTTTTTAGAGATAATATCTAAATCAAAAAGTTGTTTTTGTACATTTACCATTGTTTTTTGGTCAATCAAATTTTGTGACCATTCGGTAATAGAAAGCCATTCCTGTACGTCCTTTAACTCCTGCTCATAGCGTTGCGCTATAGTTTTGTCAATGTCTGGTATTGCTTTAAATTTTGATGTTGTTTGATTAATTGTAGTTAAGATAGATCTTAAATCATCACCATTTTCTTCAATATAACCGTCTCTAGCTGCGATTACAAAGCAAGGCCAAGGTGAAGGACAGTTTGCAATACGTCTAAAAGTTCCTTTATCCACCAAAGGCTTGGTCGTGAATTTTTCCCACATAAAATAGTCAGCATCACCATTGGTTAGCCCTTCAACTGCACCATCTAAATTCTTTATAACTTCAAACTTTAAGTCTTTTTCTAAGTCCCAGTTGTTATTTTTAGCATTTATATAAGCCATTAAATGTGATCCAGATCCATAACGGCTAATAGCTGCTCTCGTTCCTTGAATGTCTTCAATTTGTTTAAAATCTGAATTTTTGGCAACGTGGATGCCCCAAATTAATGGAGATTGTACAAAAGTCTGTACAATCTTAGAAGGGTTACCAGCTATAATATCTTTTACAATACCTTCGGTAAGAATAACAGCTAAGTCAATATCTCCATCACGCAGCGCTTTGCACATTTCACCAGTTCCTCCATAGTAATCGTGCCATCTAAGATTGATGTCTTTGGCCTTGAAATCACCATTTTTTAATGCTAAATACCAGGCTAAATTAAAATGTTCTGGCACACCGCCAATCTTTACTTTTTTCATTTATGATTAACTTGTTTCGTTTTCTTCCGTTTAAGAAAGAAGCAGTTTGGTTATAACTAAATATTTACAATGCGCTCTAAAGCATATTGAATAAGTTTGTCAACAGTTTTTTTAGGTGTTTTACTAAATGTACCATTAGCTCTGTTGGCTATAATTGCATTAAGCGATAATGCCTCATGTCCCAGTAATTTTGAAAGTCCGTAAATTACAGAGGTTTCCATTTCAAAATTTGTTATCCTGAAATCTTTGTGGCTAAATGAATCTAATTTAGAATTAAGTTCAGCATCGTGCAGAGGAAGACGTAATACACGGCCTTGAGGTCCATAAAAGCCGCCTGCAGTGCCAGTCATTCCCTTAAAAATGATATCACTTTCAAAATATTTTTGTAAATACTTACTGTTGTTTATTATAATTGGTCGCGCTTTATTTTTATCCCAATTAGTGTGCTTTATAAAAGCATCTTCAATTTCAGGATTACTAATGCCATTTATTTGGTAGAAATGTAACATACCATTTACATCCAGCGCATGCGTACTGATTAAAAATGAATCCACAGGTATATCTGCTTGTAAAGCACCAGAAGTGCCAATTCTAATAATATTTAAACTGGTAAGTTCTTTTTTGGGTTTTCTGGTTTTTAAATCAATATTCACCAACGCATCCAACTCGTTCAGTACAATATCAATATTGTCTGGGCCAATACCTGTAGAAATTACTGAAATACGTTTGTCTTTATAATAGCCAGTTTGAGTTTTAAATTCACGTTTTTGAGTACTAAACTCAATACTGTCAAAATGATTTGTGATTTTTTCAACCCGATCTTGGTCTCCCACAAAAATAATAGTATCCGAAATATCTTCTGGTTTAAGGTTTAAGTGATAAACACTTCCATCAGGATTCAATATAAGTTCTGAGTCTTTAATTGACATGTAAGTTGGTTTTAACTAGTTTGTTTAAATCTGAATTAAATTGAAAATGCAATCGATTAATACCACCGTATGTCAATGAATTATTTAGTTCAGAAGCAAAATTATGCTGTTTTAAAATTGCAAAATGACCTTTTCTATTTAGCATTAAACCCTTTGGTGTTTCATCATAAAATATGGATAGACCTTGTATAATACGCTTTAATTGAGTATCGCCAAAGCCATAGTAACCTTGGTAGTTAAGGCTGTAACCCAAAAGGTGGTGTGTTGACTTTACATTGTTTTTATTAATAATCTTCAAGATATTTTCCTCTAGAACACTCAAACCATTTTTTTGGTTGGGAAAGCGTTCTAAGTGCGCTTTTAGGCAATTGCTCATGTATTTAAAACTAGAGTCTTTAAGAATATATGGTCTAAATATATTGTGGTCTTTTCCGCAATACGTGCGCCATAATGCTACGGCGAAATCTTTATCTTTGTCTGAAAGAAGTACTTTATTTTCGTAGTGATTTTTTAGTTCTTCTGGATTAAGCTCACTTAAGCCTTTTAAATTTTTTTCACCTTCAACTCGGCCACTACAAATTAAATATAATGGTTTGCTGATTTCTCGTTGATGTAATAGATTAATGACTCCCAAAAGATTGATATGACAAAATAGGTCATACTCAAACCATAGGTTTATTTCTGTGTAATTTTCAATATTATCTAATTTAGATAATTCATTTTGAAGTTCATCATTGTTCACTTCAATATCATAATTATCTTTTAAGAATTTAGCACGAATATCGAAGAATTCTGAAGAGTTTATAGCCGGAATGGTTGGGCCTTCACAAAGTATCTCTTGCCAGGTAAGTATCTCTTCTTCAAAATCTAACTCTCTTAAGTAATCGGTTAAATTATTACCATTGGTGATATGTAAACAGGTCTCTGCCATATTAACCACCCACGCGTTTTACATTAAATCCTTTTTCCTTTAGAATTTTCATTATTTTACTTCTAAAGTCTCCTTGTATGATAATTTTATCGTCCTTAAAACTTCCTCCAACGCTCAGTTTAGTCTTTAAATCCTTTGCCAATTTTTTAAAATCTTCTGTAGCTCCTGTGTAACCTTCTAAAATGGTTATAGGTTTTCCTTTACGTTTTTCGTATTTGCAAATTATAGGATCATCTTGTAACCATAGACCATCGTTAGAATCTTCAACTTCGTTAGAAGGCTCTGGCTCATGGTCTGGAAAAAGGTTTTTTAATTGATCTTGTAAATCCATTTAATTAGTTTACAGTTTCGGTTTTCAGTCGCAGTCAATCGTTAACATAAATAACTAATATTACGATTGAAAACTGAAAACTATTTCTTTATAAGTCCTAGTTCCACCAAGCGTTGGTTTAAAAACTCACCAGCTGTAATGTCATCAAATTGTTTTGGATTATCTTCATCAATACAGCTATCTAAAACGTCTAATTTCATTTCACTTATTGGGTGCATAAAAAATGGAATTGAGTAACGCGATGTGCCCCAAAGTTCTCTTGGTGGATTTACAACACGGTGTATAGTAGATTTCAATTTGTTGTTGGTGTGTCTTGACAGCATATCTCCAACATTTATCATAAGCTCGTCTGGTTCTGCAATGGCATCAATCCACTCGCCATCATGCTTTTGTACTTGCAATCCACGACCTTGCGCTCCCATTAAAAGTGTAATTAAATTAATGTCTCCATGTGCTGCCGCTCTCACCGCATTTTTAGGTTCATCTGTAATTGGTGGATAATGGATTGGTCGTAAAATTGAATTCCCGTTATGTATATAATTATCAAAATAAGTTTCCTCCAAATCTAAATGCAATGCCAATGCTCGCAATACATACTTTGCTGTTTTTTCAAGCATTTGATAGGTTTTTTTACCTACTGCATTAAACTCAGGAACTTCTTTTACTTCAACATTTTCTGGATATTCTTTTTTTCGTTCTTCATCATCTTCTACATATTGCCCAAAATGCCAAAACTCTTTTAAATCTCCTTCTTTTTTTCCTTTTGCACTCTCTTTCCCAAATGACACGTAGCCACGTTGCCCACCAATACCTGGTATTTCGTAGCTTTCTTTGACTTCAAGAGGAAGTTCGAAAAAATTTTTGACTTGGTTGTATAGGTTATCAACTAATTTGTCATCTAAAAAATGACCTTTTAAAGCTACAAAACCTATGTCTTCGTAAGCTTTTCCTATTTCATCTATAAATTTTTGTTTTCGTTTAGGATCATCTGAGATGAAGTCCTTTAAATCTACGCTAGGTATTCTATCCATTGAGTTTTGTTTTTATTAATCACAATATACAAAGTTAAGGAAATACTTATAAAATCTACACTTCATTTTAGGGACAAGTAAACTCTATGACTAATAATTAAGTCATTTTATTTACTTTTGAAGATACTTAAAAATAATTATGCCAACAATCACTAAAAGTAATATTGACTACGATAAGCGCAACCTTAGCGACAAAGCGTTATTGAAATTATATTATAATATGCTAAAGCCTCGACTGATAGAGGAAAAAATGCTAATACTATTGCGCCAAGGTAAAATATCAAAATGGTTTTCTGGTATTGGCCAAGAAGCTATTTCTGTTGGAGTTACGATGGCGTTAAAACCGAGTGAATATATACTACCTATGCATAGAAACCTTGGTGTTTTTACCACGCGTGAAATACCCTTACATCGGTTATTTAGCCAATGGCAAGGCAAGGCAAGCGGATTTACCAAGGGTAGAGATCGCTCGTTTCATTTTGGCACTCAAGAGTATAATATTGTTGGGATGATTTCGCATTTAGGGCCTCAACTTGGTGTCGCAGATGGTATTGCTTTAGCTAATAAATTGAAGAAAAACGGACAGGTAACAGCTGTTTTTACAGGCGAAGGAGGTACAAGTGAAGGAGATTTTCACGAAGCACTCAATGTTGCTTCAGTATGGCAATTACCAGTGATTTTTTGCATTGAGAATAATGGTTACGGGCTTTCAACACCTACAGACGAGCAATATCATTGTAAACATTTAGCAGATAGAGGTAAGGGATATGGCATAGAGTCCTTCGTTTTAGATGGCAACAATGTCATTGAAACTTACACAAAAATTAAAAAATTAGCAGAAAGTATAAGAAAACAACCTCGTCCAATTTTAATTGAATTTAAAACGTTTAGACGTCGTGGACATGAAGAGGCTAGTGGTACTAAATACGTGCCGGATGAACTAATGACAGAATGGGAGGCAAAAGATCCCATAGAAAATTTTAGAAGTTTTTTGTTTTCTGAGCAAATTTTAAATCAGGAAACGGATGAAAGATATACTAATGAGATCAAGACTGAAATTAGTGATGCTTTAGAATCTGCATATGCTGAAGAAGAAATTATCCCTAATGAAAGTGAAGAATTAAGTGATGTATATAAAACTTTTTATTTTGAGGAAGTTATTTCAAACTCTAAAGCTAAAGAGCTGCGTTTAATTGATGCGATTTCTGAAGGTCTTAGACAGTCTATGGAGTTGCATAAAGGTCTTGTAATCATGGGACAAGATATTGCGGAGTATGGAGGTGTTTTTAAAATCACAGAAGGCTTTGTAGAACAATTTGGAAAAGATAGAGTGCGCAACACGCCAATTTGTGAATCTGCTATTGTTGAAACTGGGATGGGATTATCTATAGCAGGCATGAAAGCTGTAGTAGAAATGCAATTTGCAGACTTTGTAAGTTCTGGTTTCAATCCTATAGTTAATTATTTGGCAAAATCTCATTACAGATGGCAACAAGCCGCTGATGTTGTGGTTAGAATGCCTTGCGGAGCAGGAGTTGCAGCTGGTCCTTTTCATTCTCAAACAAATGAAGCTTGGTTTACTAAAACGCCAGGACTTAAAGTAGTTTATCCTGCGTTTCCTTATGATGCCAAAGGATTATTGGCAACTGCGATTAATGATCCAAATCCAGTTCTGTTTTTTGAGCACAAAGCATTATACAGAAGCTGTCTCTTATACACATCTCCGAGCCCACGAGACCGAGGCTGATCTCGT
>CAJXVG010000120.1 GCA_913061495.1 uncultured Winogradskyella sp. | reverse complement strand
ATACGAGATCAGCCTCGGTCTCGTGGGCTCGGAGATGTGTATAAGAGACAGTGGTAAAATAATTAAAAGTGTCTCTGATGGGAGAAACATCATCAATTATTTGCCACAAGATAATTTTCTGCCAAATGGTATTTATATTCAAACTTTAATAAACATATTTCTCAATACTAAAGAAAAGAAAACAGTACTCAACAATGAATATGTAAAGCCATTATTAAAAAAGAAAAACCAACACTTATCAACTGGCGAAAAACGGATTATAGAAATCCTTTTAATAATTCATTCGGAAGCAAAGTTTATTTTACTCGATGAGCCTTTCAATGGTTTAAGCCCCATTATTAAGAATTATGTGGTTTCTTATATCAAAGCGAACAAGACAAAAAAAGGTTTCATTATTACAGATCATGACTATGAAAACGTTACAGCATTATCCGATGAAATAGCCTTTTTAAAAAATGGGTATCTAAAAAAACTAAATAATAAAAAAGAGTTGATTGATTTAGGATATTTAACAATCAACTCTTTTTGAGTATATTTTAAGCTACAAACAAAGGTCTCCCTCCCATTAAAGCATTCACTTTTTCTGCTATACCTTTTAAAACGGTTTCATTATCGTGATTATTGATAACTTCATCAATTAAATCCACAACATTCTCCATGTCACTTTCTTTTAAACCACGCGTAGTAATTGCTGGTGTACCCACTCTAATTCCAGAAGTAACAAAAGGAGATTCCGTATCAAAAGGTACCATATTTTTATTCACCGTTATGTCTGCTTTCACCAAAGCGTTTTCAGCATCTTTACCTGTTATGTTTTTACTCCTAAGGTCAATCAACATCATATGATTGTCTGTTCCTCCAGAAATCAAATTGTAATCTTTAGCAACAAAGGCTTTAGCCATAGCATCTGCATTATGTTTTACCTGTAACATATAATGCATAAACTCATCGGTTAAGGCTTCACCAAAAGCAATGGCTTTAGCCGCAATAATGTGTTCTAATGGTCCTCCTTGATTTCCAGGAAACACACCAGAATCCAACAAACCAGACATTTTACGTAGGTTTCCATTTTTTAATTTTATACCAAATGGATTGTCAATATTTTCACCCATCATTATCATGCCACCTCTTGGACCTCTTAAAGTTTTATGTGTGGTAGTTGTTACAATATGGCAATGTGGCATTGGGTCGTTCAAAATGCCTTTTGCTATTAATCCTGCAGGATGCGATATATCTGCCAACAAAACAGCACCAACACTATCTGCAACCTCTCTAAATTTGGCGAAATCCATTTCACGGGAATAAGCAGAAGCACCTGCAATAATCAATTTTGGCTTCTCTTGTTGTGCTACATCATTCAACATATCATAATCTATACGGCCAGTATCTTTGTGTACTCCATAAAATGTTGGACGATATAATTTACCCGAAAAATTTACAGGAGAACCATGCGTAAGGTGTCCACCATGAGACAAATCAAAACCTAAAATAGTATCACCTGGTTTTAAACAAGCGTGATAGACTGCAGTGTTTGCCTGGCTACCAGAATGAGGTTGCACGTTAGCATAAGCTGCACCAAAAAGGGTTTTTGCCCTGTCTATGGCTATTTGCTCAACTTCGTCAACAACTTCGCAGCCACCATAATAACGCTTGCCAGGATAACCTTCAGCATATTTATTGGTAAGCACAGAGCCTGCTGCTTCCATAACTTGGTCGCTCACAAAATTCTCTGAGGCTATAAGTTCTATTCCATCGGTTTGGCGTTCTCTTTCGGCTTGTATAAGTTCAAAAATTTGTTCGTCGCGTTGCATATATAAAGTCTTTGTTAAATCCGTACAAAAATAAGCATTACATTAGTTTAAATAAAAAATCTTATGTAGGTTTGAGAAGAAAACAATGAACATTTAATCAACAATTATATATGCCATTATCAGCTAATAATCCAGACAGAACATCGTGGTTACACGTGGGTAAAACTTCAGACTTCCCTATTCAGAACATTCCTTTTGGTGTCTTTTTAACAAGAGACGATATTATTACCATCGGAACCCGAATAGGCGATACAGCCATTGACTTAGGTGCTTTACACCAACTTGGCTATTTTGAAGGGATTCCATTAACAGACGATATCTTTCTACAAGATACCTTGAATGATTTTATTGCTGACGGCAGAAAAACGTGGCGTCTGGTAAGAAACCGAATTGCTGAAATATTTGATGCTGAAAACGATACGCTTAAAAATAACATTCCGCATAAAGAAACCATTCTCTTTAGATTGGATGAAATTGAAATGCAATTACCAATCCAGGTTGGTGATTACACCGATTTCTACGCCAGTAAAGAACACGCAACCAACGTTGGCACCATGTTTAGAGATCCTGAAAACGCTTTGATGCCAAACTGGGTACATATGCCAGTGGGTTATCATGGTCGTAGTTCTTCAATTATTCCATCAGGCATTCCTGTACACAGACCACAAGGGCAAACATTACCAGCAGATGCTAAAAACCCTGTGTTTGGTCCTTCAAAATTAGTGGATTTTGAATTGGAAATGGCCTTCATTACCACAGATGCTAATGACCTAGGAGAACCAATTCCTATAACTGAAGCTGAAGAATACATCTTTGGATTGGTATTATTCAATGACTGGTCTGCACGCGATATCCAAAAGTGGGAATACGTACCATTAGGCCCATTTCTGGGGAAAAGTTTTGCCTCGTCAATGTCACCATGGATTGTAACCTTGGATGCTCTTGAACCTTTTAGAGTTGAAAGCCCAAAACAAGATCCTAAACCTCTAGAGTATCTTCAAACCAAAGGCAAAAAGAGTTTCGATATTAATTTAGAAGTGGGTATTCAGCCAAAAGGTGCTAAAGAAACCATCGTTTGTAAATCCAATTTTAAATATATGTACTGGAATATGGCTCAGCAATTGGCACACCATACTGTTAATGGTTGCCCAGTAAACTCTGGTGATATGATGGGAAGTGGTACAATTTCTGGCCCAACTGAAGATTCTTATGGATCTATGTTAGAGTTATCTTGGAAAGGCTCTAAACCCTTAAAAATGAAAGATGGCTCTGAACGGAAGTTTATCAATGATAACGATACGGTTATCATGAGAGGGTATTGCGAAAAAGATGGCACCCGTATTGGTTTCGGTTCTGTAAAAACAAAGTTATTGCCTGTTTTTAATCCAAAGAAGAAGAAAAAATAAACAGATATAAATTAAAAGCTTTAAGCTCAAAGTAGGACAGAACAATGTTCAACTTTGAGCTTTTTTATTTTCATTCAATAAAACAAATAAGCCCTTAAACATACAAACCCATTCACCCATACACAGCTTTTTTGGCACACTATTTGGATTTCACTTCATAAGTCTAACTTAAAATACAAGATTATGAAACGATTTTTACTTTTATCAGCATTGGTTTCTGTACTAGTATCTTGTAGTGCAAAGAAACAAATTGAACAAGCCATCAGTCATGGAAACTACGACGAGGCCATTTCCGAAGCTTTACAAAAATTGGAAAACAACAAGGACAAAAAGCGTAAACAAGATTACGTAGTAATGCTAAAAGAGGCTTACACCAAAGTCTTAACGGAAGATTTAAACCAAATTGCACGTTTAAAAAAAGACGGAAATCCAGAACATTTCAAAACCATTTATGAAAGTTATATGGATTTGGAAGAAAGACAGAACGCCATTAAACGCGTAATGCCATTGAGGATAGGTGGCAAATTATTGACACTTCAGTTTAATGATTATAACGCTGAAATTGTAGATTACAGGTATAAGACTTCAGATTATTTAATCGATCAGGGAATTACACTTTTAGATTCAGAAGACAAGTACAATGCCAGAAAAGCCTATGAGCTTTTCAGCTATATTGAACGTATTAATCCAAATTTTGAAGATACCAGAACTTTGCTTGATGAAGCACACCATAAAGGAATGGACTACATTTCGGTTGCCATAAAGAATGAAACACAGCAGGTAATTCCGCAACAATTGGAAAATGAGCTGTTAGATTTCAATACATACGGACTCAACCAATTTTGGACAACCTATGATTCTGAAATAGACGTGACGGTTGACTATGACTTCACCATGGAATTGCAACTAAAGCAAATCAATATTTCACCAGAGCGCATTAACGAACGTCAACTCTTAAGAGAACGAAATATTGTAGATGGTTGGGAATACCAATTAGATAGTAATAACAATGTAATGAAAGACAGTTTGGGCAACGATATCAAAGTTGATAAGATCGTAAACGTAAAAGCTAGGCTCTTTGAAATCATTCAAACAAAATCTGCACAAGTCGTTGCAGATGTAGTTTACAAAGATTTAAATCAAAACCAGGTTGTGGATGCCTTTACTATTGATAGCGGCTTTGTTTTCGAAAATGTCTTCGCACGTTTTCGAGGTGACCAACGCGCTTTAAATAGAAATGACATAAACCTTTTGAGACAACAACAAATTAGTTTCCCTAGTGATGCCCAAATGGTTTACGATACTGGTGAAGACTTAAAGGTAAAGCTTAAACGGATTATTAAATCCTCTAAATTCAATAGTTAGTAATTAAAAACCTCCCAAATTAGGAGGTTTTTTTATGTATCAATAGTTTATATTTGAAAGCCTAAATTAGTCTTATGCAAATCGTTTTCGCCACAAATAACCAAAATAAATTAAAGGAAGTACAGAGCATGCTTCCCAAACACATTCAACTTTTAAGTTTGGCAGATATTGGTTGTTCCGAAGACATCCCAGAAACCCAACCAACCATCAAAGGCAATGCCATACAAAAAGCCCAGTACATTAAAACCAATTACAATCACAACTGTTTTGCAGACGATACAGGCTTGGAAGTTGAAGCATTGGACGGAGAACCTGGTGTGTATTCCGCACGTTACGCTGGTCCGCAAAGGAATTCTGAGGACAACATGCATAAATTACTTTCTGAATTACAACACAAAAATAACAGAACAGCACAGTTCAAAACAGTTATAGCGCTACATCTCAATGGTAACTTACACACATTTACAGGAATTTGCAAAGGTGAAATAACCAAAGAAAAACAAGGAGAAGAAGGTTTTGGTTACGACCCAATCTTTAAAGCTGAAGGTTACGAAAAAACATTTGCTGAAATCCCTTTGGAAGAAAAAAACAAAATCGGGCATCGTGGTAAGGCAGTTAAGCAATTAATAGAATTCCTGGAAAAACAGGAATCTCATATATAAAATATATTATTGTAAGCCAAAGCTTATGGTAGTATAACCAGTGATTACTAAAAGTGGAATCCAAAACGCATTTTCCTAAAATTTATCAGGCTTTTAATCTGCTATTTAAAAGCATAATCTAATCGTACAAGGTGTTCAATATAGAAAACTTAGCGTTAATGGTCCATAAGAAATTCCACCACTAACCTATTCGTTATCAACACCTCCCTAACGCTACACCCTAATTGAATGATCAGTTTCAGAGGTATCCCCAAAGATTTGCTTTCTATGTTTAATACCCCAATCCTGCAATTCCAAAATAACTTTTTTTAGTGTTTTAGAATGCGCTGTCGGTTTATATTCAGTTCTAACAGGAAAACCATTCAAAACAGTTCTTGTAATCAACTGGTTTGCTTGCATATCTTTCAATTCTTTCGACAAAACTTTGGTGCTTAATTTAGGGATACTTCGTTCTATTTCCCTAAAGTGCTTATTGCCTTCCCAAATTGAAATTAAGATTAAAATTTTCCACTTCCCACCTATTACATCCAACGTATCCCTTACAGGCAATAAAGCAGACATACACGCTTTGTGTTCTTTTTTCATCATCAACATTAGTTTATTGATTACCTAAAAGTAACTGGTTACCAAAAGGAAACTGATTACTATTGGTAATCAAAAATAACTAACTTTGTGTCATTAGTAATAAAAACTATCTATAAATGAAAAATAAAATACTTACCGGTCTATGTATCCTATTCGCATTAATGATGGTCAATGCAGGTTTAAACAAATTCTTCAACTATATGCCTATGCCAGAATTGTCTGAAGAAATGACGCAAATTATGGGTAGCTTTATAACAATAAAATGGATTTTACCACTTGTGGCAATTGTCGAAATCATCGGAGGCTTTTTAATAGTAATCCCAAAAACAAGAGCATTGGGAGCACTAGTAATTCTTCCTGTTATGGTAGGAATATTTGTTCATCATTTGGTACTCGACATTTCAGGTATTGGAATAACATTAGTATTATTTGCCATTAACATTTGGGCAATTGTTGCCAATTTTAATAAATACAAACCAATGATAGTAAGTGAATAACAATATATTAATTGAAGAGTAAATATTTACAAAGTAATATAGAAATGCCATAGTGAAGTTGAGCTTTGTCTATGGATTTTTTATAAACTTAAAAGCGGTTAATAAACAAAAGGTTTACGTGCTAAAATCAGTTACCACTTATATACAAAACCGATAAACCCAACCATAATAACACTGTCCCAAAACCTGTGCATAACCAAAAACCATCCCAAAACCTTACCCGATCACGGTCAATAAACACACAAACCCAGCAATATCAAGCTAAAAACACCCATAGCCCATGCATACCTATCCCATATATATACCAACTATATGCCGACTATATGCCGACTAAAACTAAGGTAAAAACCAATACAAATACAAAACAATACCAAGGAAATCCACAAATAATCCGGAGTAAAATTCAAATAATCACCCTAACATACAGCAATTCGCTCTAAAGAAAATACATACAAATTAATAATCACAACCAAAAATTGCCAATCCAATTAATTAACGTACCTTTGCCGCTTCAAATTCAGAAGACTGAATTTATAGATTCCTCAGCGTGAGGATGTGTTACAAGAAGTTTAGGTTTAAGTATGTCGATTCCCTTCTTATGTAGCACCACATAACATAATCGAATACTTACTTAAAAGAATGAGCACATTCCAAGAATTGGGTCTCAATGAAGACCTATTGCATGCAATTACCGATTTAGGTTTTGAAAATCCAAGTGACGTACAAGCCAAAGCAATCCCTATTTTATTAGAAGAAGAGCGTGATTTGGTCGCTTTAGCACAAACAGGTACTGGTAAAACAGCAGCATTTGGCTTTCCTATGTTGCAAAAAATTGATGTAGATAGCAAAACCACACAAGGACTTATCCTCTCACCTACGCGTGAGCTTTGTCTTCAAATTACAAACGAACTTAAACTTTACGGTAAATACTGCAAAGGTCTAAATGTTACTGCCATTTATGGTGGTGCAAGTATTACAGATCAAGCACGTCAAGTAAAACGTGGCGCACAGATTATTGTAGCTACTCCTGGTCGTATGAAAGATATGATTAGTCGTAAGATGGTTGACATTTCTAAAATTGAATACGCTGTTTTAGATGAAGCAGATGAGATGTTGAATATGGGTTTCTACGAAGATATCACTGATATTCTATCGCATACACCACAGGATAAAAGCACATGGTTATTCTCGGCCACAATGCCAAAAGAAGTTTCCAATATTGCTAAAAAGTTTATGCACAACCCTATTGAAATTACAGTAGGTAACAAAAACGAAAGTACAGATACCGTTTCGCACGAGTATTATTTAGTAAACGCAAGAGACCGTTATTTAGCATTAAAGCGTTTAGCAGATGCCAATCCAGATATCTTTTCTGTTATTTTCTGTAGAACTAAGCGCGATACCCAAAAAGTAGCCGAGAAATTGGTTGAAGATGGATATAGCGCAGGAGCTCTACATGGAGATTTAAGCCAAAATCAACGAGATTTGGTTATGAAATCTTTCAGAAACAAACAAATACAGATGTTGGTAGCAACAGATGTTGCGGCTCGTGGTATTGATGTAGATGATATTACACACGTTATCAATTACCAACTTCCTGATGAGATTGAAACGTACACACACCGTTCTGGTCGTACAGGTCGTGCTGGTAAAACAGGTGTTTCTATGGTTATTGTCTCTAAAAGTGAATTGCGAAAAATAAAGAGTATAGAGCGCATCATTAAAAAGCAGTTTGACAAAAAAGAGATTCCTTCATCTGGTGATATTGTTGAAGTGCAATTAATGTCTTTAGCTAATAAAATTCATACAACCGAAACAAATCATCAAATTGACAAGCATCTAGAAAGCATCAACGAATTGTTTGTTGATACAGATAAAGAAGAATTAATTAAAAAGTTCTTTTCTGTAGAATTTAACCGCTTCTTCAACTATTACGAAAAATCGAAAGACTTAGGAGTTGTGGATTCTAAAGGATCTGATAGAGATGGTGGCCGTGATTATGGCAAATCTTCAAACGATACGCGTTATTTTATTAACGTGGGTAAAAAAGATGGTTTCGATTGGATGAAACTAAAGGATTTCTTAAAGGAAATGTTAGACCTAGGTCGTGATGATGTCTTTAAAGTTGATGTAAAAGAGAGTTTCTCTTTCTTTAATACTGAAAAGGAACAACAAGAAAAAGTATTGGCATTCTTCACGGACTTTAAGCATGAAGGACGTTTTGTAAACGTTGAAGTTAGTGAAAGCCGTGGAGGTGGCGGAGGCCGTAGCAGAGGTGGAAACCGAAGTGGTGGTGGACGCAGACGTAGCGATGATAAACCAAGAGGAGAAAGACGTAGTCGCAGAAGCGAAAGTTCTAACTTTGGATCTGGCAACAGAAGTGATAGACGTAGCAAACGCTCTAATGATTCTGGAGGAAACCGATCAGGTTCGGGAG
>CAJXVG010000119.1 GCA_913061495.1 uncultured Winogradskyella sp. | reverse complement strand
CTATAGCGCAACAACCAGCAACTTCTGCTGAAACTATAAAAAAAACTTTAGAACAAAAACAGACTATGACCAAATCTTCATTGGTTAAAAATGTGCCTTTTGAGAATATTGGTCCAACCATAATGAGTGGTCGTGTGGTGGATGTGGACGTGAATCCAAATATGCCATCAGAATTTTATGTTGGCTATGCATCAGGAGGAGTTTGGCATACTACAAATAACGGGACAACGTTTGCGCCAATATTAGATAATGCTGCCACTCAAAACGTTGGAGATATTGCAGTCGATTGGGAAAATAGAACCATTTGGGTTGGGACTGGTGAAAACAACAGTTCAAGATCTAGTTATGCTGGTATAGGAATTTTAAAATCTTCAGACAACGGTAAAACTTGGAAACATTTGGGTTTGGAAGATTCGCATCATATTGGTCGCATTCTTATTAATCCCAATAATCCTGAAGAAGTAGTTGTAGGAGCAACAGGTCACTTATATTCACCCAACGAAGAACGAGGTGTTTATAAAACTCAGGATGGTGGAAAAACATGGAGCAAAACACTTTTTGTGGATAATATGAGCGGAATAATTGATGTGCAACCTGCGCCAGATAATTTTAATGTAATGTTGGCTTCTTCGTGGACAAGAGATAGAAAAGCATGGAATTTTACAGGAAACGGAGATAACTCAGCCATATACAAAAGTAAAGATGGAGGTGATACTTGGAAAAAAATTTCAACTAAACAAAGTGGCTTTCCGGTAGGTGCTGGAGTTGGGAGAATTGGTATTGCCATGTTTGATGAAAATACTATGTATGCCTTACACGATAGTCAGTTCCATAGACCAGAAGAGACTAAAAAAAGTGAATCATCAGGTTTAACCAAAGACGATTTTAAAACCATGAGTGTTGATACATTTATGAAACTCGACGACAAAAAACTCAATGCATATTTAAAAACAAATGGGTTTCAAGAAAAATACAGGGCATCTAACGTAAAACAATTGGTAAGTAGCGGAAGTGTAAAACCAATTGACTTAGCAAATTATTTAGAAGATGCTAATGCTATGTTGTTTGATACTCCTGTAATTGGAGCAGAAGTTTATAAAAGTACTGATGGTGGAAAAACTTGGAAAAAAACACATGAAGATTATATTGATGGCTTGTACTACAGTTATGGTTATTATTTTGGTGAAATTAGAGTGAGCCCAAAAGATGAAAACGGAATATATATATTAGGTGTTCCTCTTTTAAAATCAAAAGATGGAGGAGAGTCGTTTGAATCTATAAGTCGTGAGAATGTGCATGCAGATCATCAGGCTTTATGGATAAATCCAAAGAACCCAAATCATTTGCTTAATGGTAATGATGGAGGTTTAAACATGAGTTATGATGATGGTGACAATTGGACAAAGTTAAACGCTCCATCCGTAGGCCAGTTTTATGCTATTAATATAGATAACGAAAAACCATACAATGTTTATGGAGGTTTGCAAGACAATGGTGTTTGGGTTGGTCCAAACAATGCCAGAGAAGATAAAAGTTGGCATCAAGAAGGACAATATCCATGGAAGTCTATTATGGGAGGAGATGGAATGCATGTACAGATAGATAACCGTAATTCTAATATTGTTTATACAGGGTTTCAGTTTGGAAATTATTTCAGAATCAATCGAGATACAGATGAGCAAAAATATATTCAACCAAAACATACTTTAGGAGAAACACCATACCGTTTTAATTGGCAAACACCAATATTATTATCTCCACACAATCAAGATATTTTATATTTGGGAGGGAATAAGTTGATGAGATCCATGAATAAAGGAGATGATTTTGAGGCTATAAGTGACGACCTAACCAATGGAGGAAAGAAAGGAAATGTGGCTTATGGAACGTTGACAACAATTGGCGAAAGTCCCTTTCAATTCGGGTTAATATACACAGGAAGTGATGATGGAGTAGTTAGCGTAACTAAAAATGCAGGAGGAAGTTGGACAAAAATTTCAAACACGTTCCCAAAAGATTTATGGGTGAGTAGAGTTATAGCGTCTCAGCACAAAAAAGAACGTGTTTTTGTGACTTTGAACGGTTATCGATGGGATGATTTTAAGGTATATGTTTATACAAGTGATGATTACGGAAAAACATGGAAAGATATTAGCGGTAATATTCCAACCTCTCCGGTAAATGTTATAAAAGAAGACCCTTCAAATGAAAACATATTGTATTTAGGTACAGATAATGGTGCTTATGCCTCTTTTGATATGGGTGATTCTTGGGAAGCTTTCTCAAATGGATTACCAAATGTTGCTGTTCATGACATGGTAATTCAACCCGAAGCAAAAGATTTAGTGTTAGGCACACATGGAAGAAGTATTTATAAAGCAGATATTTCAGCTTTACAAAAAATAAATTCAGAGATGAATTCTAAACCTATAACCTTTTTTGAAATTGATGCTGTGCGACATTCAGGACGATGGGGAAGTTCTTGGAGCCAATGGGCTGATGCTTTTGAACCTAATGCAACTATTGAATTTTATAGTACAACTTCAGGTGAAAAAAATATAAAATTCTTATCAGAAAAAGGCACGGAGTTAAATAGTATGTCTGTAAATGTAGATAAGGGTTTTAACTATGTAGATTACAATTTAGAGTTGAATGAAAAAGGAAAAAAAGCACTTAAAAAAGAAGATAGTACAATTGAGTTTGGTGAATCAGAAAACAAAAAGTATTATTTACCAAAAGGTATTTATACTGTTATGATTGATGGTGCTAAAACCAATTTGGAAATCAAATAATATATTTACTTAAAACCATTCTAAATAATTAATTAAAATACAGCGCAGTTGGCAATAAGCTGATTGCGCTGTATCTTTGCAAGACTAAATAATTAACTGAAATTATAATGAGCGGAATTCTAAATTCTACGATTGGAAGAAAGTTTGCCATGGCACTTTCGGCACTCTTCCTAATGATTTTTTTACTTCAACATTTTGCAATCAACATTTTATCGGTATTTAGCGCAGAAACCTTTAATGAAGCATCCCACTTTATGGGAACCTTTTGGGCTGTGCAATATCTCTTGCAACCGGTTCTTATTTTTGGTGTGATTTTTCACTTTATAATGGGTTTTGTGTTAGAATACAGAAACAGTAAAGCGCGTAAAAAGAGTTACACTAAAAACAATGGATCTGCTAATTCAACTTGGATGAGCAGAAATATGCTTTTATCAGGCGCTGTGATACTTGCTTTTTTAGTATTGCATTTCATTGATTTTTGGGCTCCAGAAATTAATATCAAGTATTTTAAAGGTGACATGAGCGGATTGTTAGATCCAGATAATGTGGATAGCGGATTTAGATATTACGAAGAGTTGGTACACAAGTTTGAGAACCCATTACGTGTGGGAGCATACGTGCTTGCTTTTGTATTGTTAAGCTTACATTTGCTACACGGTTTTCGTTCCGCTTTTCAGTCTATTGGTGCCAATAGTATTTATAATAAAACTTTAAAAGGGTGGACTCAGGTTTATGCAATCGGACTTCCGTTAGGATTCATTTTTATTGCACTTTACCATCATTTCAACCATTAAAATATATCTAATATGGCTTTAGATTCTAAAATACCAAAAGGTCCACTTGCAGAAAAGTGGACTAATCATAAAAACTCAATTAACCTCGTTAATCCGGCTAACAAACGTAACATAGATGTTATTGTTGTTGGAACAGGTTTAGCAGGTGGTTCTGCTGCTGCAACTTTAGCGGAACTAGGTTACAATGTAAAAGCATTTTGTTTCCAAGATTCGCCAAGACGTGCGCATTCAATTGCTGCACAAGGTGGAATAAATGCAGCAAAAAACTACCAAGGAGACGGAGATTCAACCTATAGATTGTTTTATGATACCGTAAAAGGAGGAGATTATCGTTCGCGTGAATCAAACGTGTATCGTTTAGCTGAGGTTTCAGCAAATATTATTGACCAATGTGTAGCTCAAGGAGTTCCTTTTGCTAGAGAATATGGTGGATTACTAGACAATCGTTCATTCGGTGGAGTTTTAGTTTCTAGAACGTTTTATGCTGCAGGACAAACAGGTCAACAACTTTTGTTGGGCGCTTACTCCGCAATGAACCGCCAGATAGGTCGTGGTAAAATAACAATGTACAATCGTCACGAAATGTTAGACGTTGTTATTGTAGATGGTAAGGCTAGAGGAATTATTGCACGTGACTTAGTGTCTGGTAAAATTGAAAGACACTCAGCACATGCCGTTGTTTTAGGGACTGGAGGATACGGAAACGTGTTTTTCTTGTCCACTAATGCTATGGGAAGTAATGTAACAGCTGCTTGGAAAGCACACAAACGTGGAGCTTATTTTGCCAACCCATGTTATACACAAATTCATCCAACTTGTATTCCTGTTTCTGGAGATCATCAGTCTAAATTAACATTGATGTCTGAGTCCCTTAGAAATGATGGGCGCATATGGGTACCGAAGAAAAAAGAAGATGTTGAAGCTATTCGCGCAGGTAAACTAAAACCTCGTGATTTAGCTGAAGAGGATAGAGATTATTATTTAGAACGTCGTTATCCTGCCTTTGGTAACTTGGTACCTCGTGATGTGGCTTCAAGAGCTGCAAAAGAACGCTGTGATGCTGGTTATGGCGTCAATGCCACTGGCGAAGCCGTTTATTTGGACTTTGCTTCAGCATTTATGCGTTATGGGAAAGAGCAAGCCCATGTTAAAGGTTTAGATGAAAACGATGATGCGCTAGTTAAAAAATTAGGACAGGAAGTCGTAAAAAATAAATATGGAAATTTATTCCAGATGTACGAGAAAATCGTCGATCAAAATCCATACGAAACACCAATGATGATTTATCCTGCGGTCCATTATACTATGGGAGGCGTTTGGGTAGATTATAATTTAATGACAACCGTACCTGGTTTATATTGTATTGGTGAAGCTAATTTCTCAGATCATGGTGCAAACCGACTTGGAGCTTCAGCATTAATGCAAGGTTTAGCAGATGGTTATTTTGTATTGCCATATACCATTGGAGATTATTTAGCTGAAGATATTCGTACCGGAAAAATTCCAACAGATTCAAAAGCATTTGATGAAGCGGAAAAAAATGTAGTTGATAATATTGAGCACTTAATTAATAACAACGGAACACATTCTGTAGATCATTTCCATAAGCGATTAGGAAAAATCATGTGGGAAAAATGCGGAATGGCTCGTAATGCAGAAGATTTAAAATCTGCAATCAATGAGATTTCAGAGTTGAGAGCTGAGTTTTGGAAAGACGTAAAAGTGCCTGGAACCAGTGAAGAATATAATGAAGAATTGGCAAAAGCATTACGAGTTTCGGACTTTTTAGAGCTTGGTGAATTATTTGCAAAAGATGCCTTGTTGAGAGAAGAATCTGCTGGTGGCCATTTTAGGGAAGAATATCAAACCGAAGAAGGCGAGGCTATGCGAAGAAAAGAATTTCAATACGTGTCTGCTTGGGAATACAAAGGAGAGCCTAAAGATGCAGTGTTGCATAAAGAAGATTTGCAGTACGAAAACATAGAAGTTAAAGAAAGAAGTTATAAATAAAAAGGAGCTATGAATTTAACGTTAAAAATATGGCGTCAAAAGAACGCTGATGACAAAGGAAAAATGGTTGATTATAAAATCAACGATATATCTCCAGACATGTCTTTCTTAGAGATGTTAGATGTCTTGAATGAAGAACTGATTTCTAAAGGAGAATCCCCAGTGGCTTTTGATCACGATTGTAGAGAGGGAATTTGTGGTTCTTGCTCTCTATTTATTAACGGACGAGCACATGGACCAGATAGATACATTACAACGTGTCAGTTACATATGAGGTCATTTAAAGATGGTGACACAATAAACATAGAACCATTTAGAGCAACAGCATTTCCTGTAATAAAGGATTTAATTGTTGATAGAAGTTCGTTTGATCGTGTGCAACAAGCAGGAGGATTTATTTCTGTTAATACCTCTGGTAATACAATTGATGCCAACACGATTCCTGTAAACAAGCACGATGCTGATGATGCTTTTAGTGCAGCAACATGCATTGGATGCGGCGCATGCGTGGCAGCCTGTAAAAATGCCTCAGCGATGCTATTTGTAGGAGCCAAAGTATCCCAGTTTGCGTTATTACCTCAAGGCCAAGTAGAGGCTACAGACCGTGTTTTAAATATGGTAAACCAAATGGATGAAGAAAAATTTGGAAACTGTACCAATACAGGAGCTTGCGAGGTAGAATGTCCTAAAGGTATTTCTCTCGAAAATATTGCACGTATGAATCGTGAGTATTTAGCAGCAAATGTGAAAAGTTAATTTCACACTATATAAAAAATAATATATAATCCTAAGATAAACGTTTATCTTAGGATTTTTAGTTCTATATACAGTATACAGAAATGAACACTCCACATACATTTTATACGAACCAAAGGCAGAAATATAAACAAGCGTCAAAAACCGTTTTTAAACAAATGAGTGTTTTTAGCCTTTTAAGGCTCGCTGTGTTTAGCTTAACAATATTGGGGATTTATTTAACGTATCAAAACTGGAAAATCACTTTACTTATTACAGCTTTAGGTATAGCAATTTTTTTGTTTTTGTTATCTAGATATACAGATTTAAAGTCAAGACGAGCACTCTACAAAAGGTTGGTTGCTATAAATGAGGAAGAACTTGAAATTGCATCAGGAAATTTTTACCATAGATCTGATGGCTTAGAATTTCAAAACCCAAAACATTATTTCAGTTTAGATATTGATTTGTTTGGTAGAGGTTCTTTCTTTCAATATTGCAATCGTACATCTATAAAAGAAGGAACAGAAAAACTTTCTAAAACGTTATTGGCAAATAATATTGAGGCTATTAATTCTAGGCAGGAGGCCATTAAGGAGTTAGCTGACCAGCCAAAATGGACCCAAAATTATTCTGCAGTAGCACAAGGAATTGAAGTAGATCATTCAGCACGTTCAATAATAGATTGGCTGCAAGACTATAAACCTTTTTTAACCAAAAGCCATTTTGTACTAACCATACTATTTAGTATAGCTTCCATAGCTGTTTTAACGTTGGGCATTATGGAGATTATTCCTATTTCAATCGCTGGTTATTGGTTGTTATTAGGTCTTGGGATTACGGGAATATATTTGAAAAAAATAAATATCCTTGCTGATAGTACATCAAAAGCAAAAGATACGTTTAGGCAGTACGCTCTCCTCCTTAAAACTATTGAAGATTCTAAATTTCAATCTAAGTTATTGCAAGAAAATCAAAAGAAAACAATGCTTGGGGACGCTCAAGCTTCAACCATATTTTCAGAATTTTCAAAAGCTTTAGATGCATTAGACAACCGTAATAATCTTATTTCTGCCATTTTAGGAAATGGTTATTTTCTTTGTGATTTGAGACAAGCTTATCGTATTGAAAAATGGATAAATCAGTATGCTTCAAAGGTTGGAGATTGGTTTGAGGTAGTAATCTTTTTCGATGCTTATAATAGTTTAGGGACGTATGCTTTTAATCATCCAAATTTCACCTATCCATCTATTGTTGATGAAGCCATTACAATATCTGCAGAGGATTTGGGGCACCCATTATTAAACCCAGAAAAACGTGTTGACAGTAATTTAGAATTAGATAAAGAACAGTTCTTTATTGTTACAGGTGCTAATATGGCTGGTAAAAGTACGTTTTTAAGAACTGTAGCGCTTCATATTGTTATGGCGAATATTGGGCTGCCAGTCTGTGCTAAATCAAGTAAGTATAAGCCTATTAAGTTAATTACAAGTATGAGAACCTCAGATTCTCTCACAGATGACAGCTCATACTTTTTTAGTGAACTAACCCGATTGAAATTTGTGGTTGATACTATTGAAAATGATAAAAACTATTTTGTAATTCTCGATGAAATATTGAAAGGAACAAATAGTACTGACAAAGCGATTGGCTCACGTAAATTTGTAGAAAAATTGGTAAGATTGAATGCTACTGGTATAACAGCCACACACGATTTAAGCCTAACGGAAATTGAAACACAATTAGAAGCCGTAAAAAACTATTATTTTGATGCAGAAATTATAAATGACGAGCTTCATTTTGATTACAAGCTCAAACAAGGCGTTTGCCAAAACATGAATGCAAGTTTTCTTTTGAAGAAGATGGAAATTGTTTAATCAAGTTCAGGAGAAATGGTTTCCAAATCCTGAAAGGTTTGAAATAATTCAAATAAAAAAACCCTCTCTGTTTCCAGAAAGGGTTTTAGTTTTTTAAAGAAAATATTTCTTAAGCCTCAAAAGGCTCAATAGAAACATAAGACTTGTCGTCTTTTTTTCTAGTAAATTTCACTAAACCATCAACTTTTGCATGTAAAGTATGGTCTTTTCCTTGGTACACGTTTTCACCTGGGTGATGTGTGTTACCACGTTGTCTTATGATAATGTTTCCTGCAACAGCAGCTTGTCCACCAAAAATCTTAACACCTAAGCGTTTCGATTCTGATTCTCTACCGTTTTTAGAACTACCTACTCCTTTTTTATGAGCCATTGTCTTAAGGTTTTATATGGTTAATATTAATGAAGTTGAAAATTACTTTTCAATTCCACCGTCTAATCTGTCTTGTAATTCTTTTAATTCGTCCCACTTTCCATCTGCAGCTAATTTAGCTTGCTTTGGCCAAGTATCTGTTACGATGTGAGCTAATCTTGAGCTAGCTTCAGAAAGAATATTACTTAATTCTTCTGGCTTTGCCTTCGCTACTTTAGCAAAAGTTTCATATCCAGCGTTTACCAATGCTTCAGCAGCCTTTGGTCCAGCACCTGTCTCTTATACACATCTCCGAGCCCACGAGACCGAGGCTGATCT
>CAJXVG010000118.1 GCA_913061495.1 uncultured Winogradskyella sp. | reverse complement strand
AGATCAGCCTCGGTCTCGTGGGCTCGGAGATGTGTATAAGAGACAGCCCATATAGAGAAGCCTTGATAACTTAGAGCAAACCCAAGAATTAATAGTGCAAACCCTAATATAAGTCCTTTCTCTAGATTTATAAACTTGAATAATTTGCTATAACGCTTAGATTTTGGTAGAAGCTCGTTTTCTACAGCAAAAACCTTTGTTAGGCCATAAAAAATAATGAATTGAAAGCCTATTAACAGAAAAGCAGATGTGTATAAAAGTGTATGGACATCTAATGTGAAGCTGTTAAACTCTATAGGGTTTATTATTAACAAAATTGAGGTCAGAAAACCGACAAAGGTTAATATAATTCCTGGGTACAAAAAGAGCCAATTAGGAGCATAGAGCATTAAAAAACGCAAATGTCTCCAACCATCACTCCATGTTTTAAGATGAGGAGCTCTAGTACGACCATCTTTACGAAGTTTTGTAGGAACTTCGGTTATAGATAACTTATTAAGTTTTGATTTAACCACCATTTCCGAAGCAAACTCCATACCTGAGGTTTTGAGCTGTAATCTGTTATATGCAGCTTTTGAAAATCCTCGTAGACCGCAATGAAAATCCCTTATTTCAATTTTAAAAAACAAACGACCTATAAATGACAATACAGGATTGCCTAAGTATTTGTGTAAAAAAGGCATGGCTCCTTTAGCTATACCACCTTTAAAACGGTTTCCCATAACAAGATCTGTACCGTTACGTAATTGATTGACAAATGGCATGAGGTTTTCAAAATCATAGCTATCATCTGCATCACCCATAATTACATAAGTTCCGTTTGCAGCTTCTATGCCAGATTTTAGGGCGCTTCCATAACCTTTTTGTTCTACGTTAATTACCGTTGCATAGTGAGCTTTGGCAATATTTAATGAGCCATCTGTGCTTCCGTTATCTGCGATTATGATTTCACCTTCAATATTATTTTTTTTCAAAAATGAATTGGCTTTGGTAATACACACAGCTAAAGTCTCAGCCTCATTAAGGCATGGCATTACTATTGAAAGTTCAGGCTTGTTGATCACGTCGTAAAAGGTTGAAGGTGCAAATTAACAGTAAAAAAAACAAAGCATAGTTATAAAACAAGTATCGCATTATAGAATGGCTTGCAAAGGCAATGAATAGTGCGTTAGATAATATCAGTGAAGACAATAAAAATAATACAGCATAGGGTTTTTGATAAAAAAACACGGTTTTAAATAGGCTGAAAAGAAATATAAAAATTACAAAGAAAAATAGGATTGGGGAGTAAAAACCAAAGGTGATGTTTAAATAATAAAGTTGAATCCATTTTTTGAAATTAGCTTTTATCAACACAAAAGTGAAGACTTTACATGCGGCTTCAGTTTCAAAAATAGGATAAGAGATGGCTTGTTGCTCAGTAAAACCTTTCGGGATATCTTTAGAAAAATAATAATCTATACCAATTGATCTTACGGTTTGGTTACATATTTTAGGGAGGTTTTCATGAAAAAAGAGATACTTTTCGTTTGGTGTTTGTGTAGATTTGGGCAGGAGATCTTTTTTAACTAAGGTGTCGTAACTCATTTGAAATATATTCCTGTAATCTTCATCTTCTATAAGTTTGTAATCGGATTTATTTGAAATATATATTGGTGCAGTTGAAGCACTGGTGTATCCTAACGGTGTAGGTTTAAAAAAACCATCTTTTAATTTATGGTAAGTACGCTCAGTTAAACTAGCTACAAGTATCAGACTGCAAAAAACCACTAGGTTTAAAATATGTTTTTGTTTTGCAATATGTTTTCTGTAGCTTAAAAAATAGACTCCGGCGAAAATAAGAGTTGAGATTACAAACTGACTTCTAATAAATACTAAGGCCAAAAATACGATAGCATAATATTTAATGTATTTTTTTTTGTTATTGAAGAGGATTTCCATTCCAACAGCAATAAAAATAAGGTAAAGACCATACCCTAAACCTTCGGAACAAAGATTGTTAGCAATTAATAAAGGTGGAAAAAAAGGAAAAAGCAATATTAAAAGTAACGGTAGTTTCAAAAAGAGATTCAATTTAAAAAGCGATGCCGTTTTTTTATAAAAATAATGAACAGCAAAGAGGCTAAACACAGTATGAACAAAGACTACAGCTAACTCAAAGTACCCTCCAAAAATAAAATTGAAACTCTTTAAAAAAATAACATAACCCAATTGTCTAAAAGGCATGGCTTTGAGGTAACTGTAAGTGTCAAAAGAGTATATAGCATCCATGGTGATGCAATAAACTAATACAGTGACATAAGCTATTAACAAAAGGATTGAATCTTTCCTTAAGATTTTTTTTTGAAATAAACCCATTAATTACAAAACTGTTAAGAGGGTAAAAATAATCTTAAAATATTAAAGGCGCACTAATTCTAAAATTCAATTATCTTTTAAGTAATGCTTGTAAAATAAGCGTATGTTGTATTATATTTCGCTTTTTATTTTCAAAGTGACTAAATGCTATTTAACTCAATAGATTTTGCGGTTTTTCTTCCCATAGTTTTTACGCTCTATTGGTTTGTGTTTAAAAACTTAAAATCGCAAAATGTTTTACTAATTATATCAAGTTATGTTTTTTATGTTTGGTGGGATTGGAGATTTTTGGGCCTCATAATCACAAGTACTTTAATAGATTACGCTCTAGGTTTAACTATTGAGAAACAGCAAAGTAAATCATCTAAAAAGAGATTTCTTACTTTAAGTATTTTACTCAATTTAGGCATATTAGGTTTTTTTAAGTACTATAACTTTTTTATCGAAAACTTTAAAGATGCATTTCATTTATTTGGAAGGGAGTTAGACATCAATTACTTAAATATCATACTACCTGTAGGGATTAGTTTCTATACGTTTCAAACCATGAGCTATTCTATTGATATTTATAGAGAAAAAATAAAACCTACAAAGGATATCGTTGCATTTGCATCATTTATTTGTTTTTTTCCACAGCTGGTTGCAGGTCCTATAGAGCGTGCTTCAAGTTTTTTACCGCAAGTAAAAAAACCACGTGTTTTTGATTATGCTAAAGCAAAAGATGGGCTAAAACAGATACTTTGGGGATTGTTTAAAAAAATGGTGATTGCAGATAACTGTGCCGTTTTCGTAAATGATATTTTTGAAAACTACACAAGTTATTCCGGAAGTGCACTTCTAATAGGTGCTTTTTTATTTACGATTCAAATTTATTGTGATTTTTCTGGCTATTCAGATATAGCAATAGGAGTAGCTCGGCTTTTTGGTTTTGATTTGAAGAAAAACTTTGCGTTTCCATATTTTTCAAGAAATATAGCTGAATTCTGGAGAAGATGGCACATTTCCTTAACCACTTGGTTTAAAGACTATTTTTATATACCAATTGGCGGGAGTAGAGGCAGTAAATTAATGCAGTTAAGAAATACTTTTTCAATATTTTTGGTGATAGGGTTATGGCATGGGGCACATTGGAAATTTGTAGTATATGGATTTATAAATGCACTTCATTTTGTACCATATATTTTAAAAGGTAAAAACACCAAATATAAAGAAGTTGTTGCCCACAACAGGTACCTTCCCAATTTAAGAGAGTGTTACGGGATGCTACAAACCTTCACTTTTTTAGTTTTTGCTAGAATATTTTTTAGGGCTGAATCTTTAACAGCAGCAGTAGGTTATTTAAAAGGAATTTTTTCCGAATCACTTTTCGAGTTGCCACACTTTTCAAATACAAAAGCATTATTTTTAGTATTGGTTTTTATTGCTTTCTTTTTTATAATAGAATGGTTGGGAAGAGATAAAGATCATGCATTAGAAAAATTACTGGTCAACCACAAAAAAACTTATAGATGGGTATTTTATTATAGCATTGTGTTTATGATTTTATATTTCAATGGAGAAGTACAACAGTTTATTTATTTTCAGTTTTAAACGTGAAAAAATTTTTAAAACATACAATTCTTTTTATAATTCCAATACTCGTTTTAGGTCTGCTAATAGAGGTAATGTTGAGGCAAATTCCAAATGATTATGAATTTAAAGCAGCCCAATTAAAATTAGAAAAGAATGAGATTGAAACCCTCATTTTGGGAAGCTCACACAGCATGTATGGTTTTAACCCCAAATACTTTAAAAAACCTGCATTTAATTTAGGGCACGTATCACAAACTGTAGATTTAGATTATCATTTATTAAAAAATTATATCCAAGAGCTTCCCAAATTAGAGAATGTCATTTTAAGGATGTCTTATACCACATTGCACGAACAAATTAAGGAAGGACCAGAGACGTTTAGGTTAAAGGATTATAATCTTTATTATAATTTAGGGGTCTCTAATAATTTAAAATTTCAAAGTGAGGTTTTAAGTGTTAAACTAAAAAACAATGTTACAAGACTATATGACTATTATTTTGATGATAGTTCCCCAATAAATGTAACACCAAAAGGTTGGGGAATTTTTGAAAATGAACATGCAGAAGAAGAGATAAATGTTTTGGGCCGATCCGTAGCTAAAAAGCATACGGCCACAACTAATGAGTTGGTAAAGGAAAACTCTAAATTTCTCGAAAAAATAGTTCAGCTATGTCAAAAAAATAATATTAATATAGTTTTGGTTACCTTACCAGCACATAAAAGTTATATAGAAAATCTAAATCAAGAACAATTGAATACGGTTTTGACCTTAGCTGAAAAATTGGAAAAAAAATATAACAATTGTACTTATTTAAACTTTTTGGAACACAAAGATTTTAAAAACAAAGATTTTTATGATGGAGACCACTTAAATAAAAACGGTTCAAAAAAGTTAAGTCTTTTGATTGATGAATTTCTAAACAACAATACTATAACCAATTAAATCCACTTCTTATTTATACCATAAAATCATATAACAAGGATTACAAAAATGAATGGAACAATTTTATCCTAAAAAGCAACCATGACACCTTCTTGTTTCAAAGGGAATTTATGGACTATCATAGCGACAGGTTTCAGGATTTCTCATTAATGGTATATAAAAAGAATAAGCTAGTAGCTTTGTTGCCAGCTAATAAAGATGGAACTGTGGTTTATTCCCATCAAGGCTTAACTTATGGTGGATTGGTTCATTCAAAAGAATTAAAAACAACAGAATATGTAGAGTGTTTTGTATCTGTTTTGAAATTTTTGAGGCAAAATTCCATCGAAAATTTATTGATTAAAGAATTACCATTTATTTACCTCGAAAATCAAACCAATAATCCACTGATGTATGTATGCTTTAAAGCGAAAGCAAATTTAGAAAGGACGGATTTACACTCTGTTGCTGAAACTAAAAACTTTAAGCTTTCGAGTAGTAGAAAGGAAGGCTTTAAGCGAGGTTTAAAGCATAACCTCAAAATTGTAGAATCGGAAACCTTTGAGCAATTTTGGAAAGAAATTTTAATTCCAAATCTTCAGACTAAGCATGGTGTAAAACCAGTGCACAGTCTTGAGGAAATTACGTTATTAAAATCACGTTTTAAAAATAATATAAGACAATTTAATGTTTACCATAATGATAAAATAGTTGGCGGTACTACAATTTTTGAAACTAAAAATATTGCTCATTGCCAATATATATCGGGTAATGCAGACAAAAACGAATTGGGAAGTTTAGATTTTTTACATACATACTTAATCAAAGAAGTATTTTCAAATAAAACGTATTTTGATTTTGGTACATCCAATATCAATAAAGGTGAACATATAAACCAAGGCTTAGACTTCTGGAAATCTGGTTTTGGTGCACGTTCCATTCCACAATCATTTTATAATATTGAAACCAAGAACTTTAAATTGCTAAAAGACGTTTTTATATGATAAAGTTCTTAGATCTGCAAAAGATTAATAATAGGTTTAGGGAAGAGTTTCAAACGGCGTTCAGCAAATCGTTAGATGATGCACATTTTATTTTAGGTGATAATGTTACCAAGTTTGAGAATGAATTTGCCAAATATTGTGGTACTGATTATTGTGTTGGTACTGCCAATGGTTTGGATGCCTTAACATTAATATTAAAAGGATATATTCAATTAGGCAAATTGAAAAAAGGTGATAAGGTTATAGTACCAGCTAATACATTTATAGCCACAATACTGTCTGTTTTACATGCCGAATTAGTGCCAGTGTTTATTGAGCCAGACCCTAAAACTTATAATATTTCAGCAAAAACAGTTGAATCTTATTTGGGTAAAGATGTGAAAGCCATAATAATGGTTCACTTATATGGCCAACTAGCAGATACAAAAGGCTTAATGGAATTAGTTTCAAATAACAATTTGCTATTAATTGAAGATGCAGCTCAAGCTCATGGTGCAATTTCTAATTATAAAAATTTAAAAGCAGGAAATTTATCTAATGCGGCTGCGTTTAGCTTTTACCCAAGTAAAAATCTTGGAGCTTTAGGAGATGGAGGTGCAGTTACCACAAACGATAAAGAATTGGTTGAGGTCTTGAGTTTGCTTCGTAATTATGGTAGTAAGGAGAAATATAAAAATGAGATTGTTGGTTATAACAGCAGATTGGATGATTTACAGGCTGCATTTTTGAATATTAAATTAAAAATGCTCAATAAAGATAATGAGCGAAGAAGAGAAATAGCCAAAACTTATCTTAAGGGCATAAAAAACTCCAAATTAAAATTGCCATTATATGACGGTTCAGAAAATCATGTGTTTTATGCTTTTGTAATTGAGGTTGAAGCTAGGGATAAGTTCATTGAACATTTAAACCAAAATGGTATTGAGTATTTAATTCATTATCCTATACCACCACACAAACAGTATGCATTTCATCGATTTTCGCACTTAAACTTGCCAATTTCTGAAAAGATTCACAAAAGAATTATAAGTTTGCCAATCAGTCCAATAATGACAAATACTGAAGTTGATACGGTAATAAAAGTTCTAAACAGTTACTAGTTGAAGAAATTCATACACTACATAAATACTGAGGTTTTAGTTAAAGCCGCTAATCTCAATACTGCACATCTTAGTATTAAGATTATTTCAGGTATTGTAGTATCGAAATTTATTGCTGTTTTTATTGGGCCAGAAGGAATGGCGCTTATAGGGAATTTAAGAAATTTACTAAGTGCAGTACAATCCTTTTCTATTGCAGGTCTGTATAATGGAGTGGTTAAAGCAATAAACAGGTTTAAGAATGATACTTTAGAGCTTTCTAAAACTATTTCCACAGTCTATTACTCTGGTTTTTTTACAACGATTCTTCTTTCATTTTTATGTTATAATTATGCAGATGAAATTAACGCTCTTATCTTTTTAAATATTAATTACGTATATGTTATTGAAATTATGGCAATTGTTTTGCCGTTCTATGCATTGAATATGTTTGCGTTTGCCATAATGAATGGCTTCTCAAAGTATAAAATTTTATTAATTATTAATATTATTGGCCAAATCTTAGGTCTATTAGTAACCTTAATTTTAATAAAACAAAATAACATTGATGGTGCATTAATTGCGGTTGTTGTTACACCTGCTCTGAGTCTTCTAATTACTATCACTGGTATTCTCTTTAGAAAGAGTTTAATATCTTCTATAAAAATTTCAAACTTCAGTATTTCTATTGTTCAACGTTTGGGACCAAATATGATTATGGCTATAGTGTCTTCAATAGCGATACCATTTGTAATGATTATTATTAGAAATTATCTCATTGTAGAAATCGGAATTAAGGAAGCAGGTTATTGGGAAGCAGTAAACCGCGTGTCCGACTATTATTTAATGTTCATCAACTCTTTAATGGCACTTTATATATTGCCTCGATTTGCTGAAATAAATACACGTAAAGCGTTTAAAAAAGAAATTTTTAGTTTTTACAAAACGGTGATGCCTGTATTTGCAATATTGTTATTAATCGTTTATTTAAGTCGATCCTTATTGGTAACGCTATTATTTTCTGAAGAGTTTAAACCTGTTGAAGGTTTATTCGGATATCAAATTTTAGGAGATTTTGTAAAAGTACTTTCAATGGTGATTGCTTACCAGTTTTTGGCAAAAAAGATGTTTTGGCACTTTATCATTTTAGAGGTTTTTCTTTTTGTGATTATGTATTTCTCAAGTATCTTTCTTATAGATGTTTTTGGTT
This sequence comes from uncultured Winogradskyella sp., assembly GCA_913061495.1. GTDB lineage: Bacteria > Bacteroidota > Bacteroidia > Flavobacteriales > Flavobacteriaceae > Winogradskyella. The sequence continues at coordinate 771 of CAJXVG010000118.1, read as the reverse complement.
TAAAAGGAGCAGTTATGGGTCATTGTTTGAGTCATGTAATGCAATTTGGTATAATATTGCTGATTTTTGGAAGTTCTCAGTTTGGAGTCATAAATGAAGAAAGTATTAATGAGTATTAAAAATCGATAAGTGAAAATTCCGAAGTCAATAGGTAATAATTTGGTGCTTAAGGTTACGTCGCTCAACGCGGTTGTTATTGGCATTCGGTTGGTGATTTCAGTCTTTATTCAAAGATTGTTGGCCATTACTGTTGGTGAAGTTGGTATTGCTAGTATTGGCCAAATTCGTAACCTTATGGCAATGCTAACAAGTACATCTACTTTGGGTGTTTTTACAGGTGTTGTAAAGTATGTTGCTGAGCATAAAAAAAACAAACCAGAGCTTTCAAAACTCTTCTCTACGGTAACCGTTTTCATTCTTTTTGGTGCTTTGGCGTCTGCTGCGGTTTTATTTTTTGGTTCGGGTTATTTCTCCAAAGCCTTATTTAATTCAGCAGATTATATCTATATTTTTAAGCTACTGGCTGTTATTGTACCATTTATTGCTGTAAACCGAATTGTAAATGGTGTAGTGAGCGGTTTGTCGGCTTATAAATCGTATGCCAAAATTGAATTGATAGGCTACGTTTTGGCAACCTTAGCCATTGTCATTGGTTTGTATAATTACGAATTAAAAGGTGTTTTAGTGGCTATTGCTTTGGCTCCAATAATTCAGCTTTTGGTCTGTCTCTTATACACATCTCCGAGCCCACGAGACCGAGGCTGATCTCGT
>CAJXVG010000117.1 GCA_913061495.1 uncultured Winogradskyella sp. | reverse complement strand
TCGTGGGCTCGGAGATGTGTATAAGAGACAGATTTAAATACAATTAAGCCTAATGAGTTACGATTTCATGTTGAAGAGGTATCTTCTGACAAACATGAAGGTAGAAAAACAGGTGAAAACGGACACAACCAAGTTTGTGATTATATAAGAAATTATTATAGGTCGAAAGATGTTTTACCTCCCAAAACAAATCCTGATTACTACCAAAAAGTTCCTAAAGAAGTATTGCCAGATAGCTTAAACGATTCCCAAAATATTATTGGCTACATAGAAGGTTCAGAATTTCCTGATGAATATATTTTTATTTCTGCACATTCTGATCATGAAGGTATAATTAACGGAGAAATATATAACGGAGCAGATGATAATGGCTCTGGTACAGCAGCTGTTTTAGAAATAGCAGAGGCATTTAGCTTGGCTACAAAAAATGGTTACAGACCAAAACGAAGCATTGTTTTTTTACATGTTACAGCTGAAGAAGTTGGGCTTCATGGTTCTCGTTATTATTCAAACCATCCTGTTTTTTCCATGAAAAACACTCTTGCCAATCTTAATATTGATATGGTTGGCCGAGTAGATAAAAGACATGCTGATAATGAAAATTACATTTATGTTATTGGGTCTGATAGAATTAGTACTGAACTCGACTTTATAACCCAAAAAGCCAATGCTACATTTACAAATTTAGAATTAGACTATAAATATAATGCTGAGAATGATAATAACCGTTATTATTACAGGTCAGACCATTACAACTTTGCCTTAAAAGGTGTCCCTGTAATTTTCTTTTTTAATGGCGAGCATGAAGATTACACTAAGCCCACTGATACTGCGGATAAAATCAACTATCCCTTATTGGCAAAACGTACCAAATTAATATTTGCTACAGCTTGGTATCTTGCCAACTCCCCTACACCACTCAAAAAACAACTTATTTAAAGTTAAAAATTACATAAGAAACCTAGTTTAATAATGTATTCGAAAGTCAATTTTTGTAATTTTAGCTCGTACCAAAAACAAAGAAAATTTCTTATCTATAAAATTTACTAACTCTAACTTTATTTTAAATGAAAAAACTATTACTTATATGTTTAATTCCTAGTTTTATTTTAAGCTGCGGAACATCTTCAAAATCTACAGCTTCGTCAACGGCTGAAAAAGTTGAAATGGCAAACCCTACAGAATTTGCGTCAACAATAACTTCAGCTGAATTAAAAGAAATGCTTTATAAATATGCCTCTGATGAATTCGAAGGTCGCGAAACAGGCGAAAAAGGTCAGAAAATGGCAGTCCAATATCTTAAAGAGCAATACAAATCTATGGGAATATCAACACCTTTAGGTGGTGATGACTATTTTCAAGAAGTGCCTTTAGAAAAACAAAAAATTGCAGAAGCACAAATTACCGTAAATGGAAAAGCGTTTAAAAGTTTTGAAGATCATATGGTTTTAGCTGTTTCAAAAAGTATGGGTTTTTCCGTTAACGATATTGTTTATGTTGGTTATGGCATTGATGCCGAAAATTATTCAGACTATAAAAATGTTGATGTTAAAGGAAAAATGGTTTTAGCTAAATCTGGCGAACCTAAAGATGAAGCTGGTAATTATGTAACTTCTGGAACTTCTGAAGACACAAAATGGACTAACGGTCGCCAAGCTATTTCTAGCAAAAGAGATGCTGCTAAAGATAATGGTGCTAAAGGCTTACTTTTAATGGATAGTGCATTATTTAACAGATATGCACCTATTTTTCAAAGACAAGCAGAATCCGGAACATCTGGGCGTTTATCCCTTAAAGATGGATCTGAAGGAATGGCAATGCTATTGATTAATGAAAGCTTAGCTAAGGCACTACACCCTTCAATATTAGAAAATGACACTCCAACAGTTTTAAATACTAAATTGGATTTAGCTATTGAAAATAAATCTGAATCAATTACTTCAGAAAATGTAGTCGCTTACATTAAAGGCTCTGAAAAGCCAGATGAAATCGTGGTAATCTCTGCGCATTTAGATCACGAGGGCATTAAAAACGGTGAAGTTTATAATGGTGCAGATGATGATGGTTCTGGTACCATTGCAATTCTAGAAATTGCAGAGGCATTTAAAATGGCAGAAAAAGCTGGTAGCGGACCAAAACGATCTGTCTTATTTTTACACGTTACAGGTGAAGAGAAAGGTTTGTTGGGCTCTAGACATTACACAGACAATGATCCTATTTTTCCGTTAGAAAACACTGTTGCAGATCTTAATATTGATATGATTGGAAGGATAGATCCAGAACGTAAAGAAGGAGATAGAAACTATATTTATCTAATTGGAAGTGACAAATTGAGTTCGGATTTGCATAACATTTCAGAAGAAGTTAACAACAAATACACCAATGTTGAATTGGATTACACTTACAATGACGAAAACGATCCAAATCGTTTTTATTATAGATCTGATCATTATAATTTTGCAAAAAACAATATTCCTGTAATATTTTATTTCAATGGCACACATGCAGATTACCATAAGCCAAGTGACACACCTGACAAGATAGAATATGATTTATTGGAAAACAGAGCCAAACTCGTATTCCATACGGCTTGGGAGATTGCCAATAGAGACCAACGAATTGTGGTTGACAAAGCCACAGAATAGGAGAAACTCTCAATAATTAATAAGTCTAAAAGCCTTTCAGTTAAAACCGAAAGGCTTTTTTATTTCTCAATGTAGATAACATTGAAACTTTTCTATTAAATAAGTTAAAAAAAGGTTTTGTAGAAAATAGGAAATAAATTACATTTGCAGTCCTAATTAAAATGGTGGTTGTAGCTCAGCTGGTTAGAGCGTCGGTTTGTGGTACCGAAAGTCGCCGGTTCGAACCCGGTCTTCCACCCAAAAGTAAAGTCTTCAATGTAAATTGAAGACTTTTTTTGTGGGTTAAATTAAGTCAAAAAGGCTCTCAACAGCAGGATATCTTTCAACTGTAAAACCTTCTCCATATTCCGTACCAATTAACCTTCCTAGGTTTCTTGCTCTATAAATGATACTATCTGTAAAATTAGCGCTAGAAATTGGTGTTTGCGGCTCTTTACTATTAGGATCAAAAAATTGAGTTTTATATGCTTTTACCGAATCCATTTTTTTATCCATAAAACCAGTAACATTAACAACAATATTGGGCTCTATGTCTTTCCACTGAATATAATGATATACAGCTTTTGGTCTCCATGGTTTTTGCAATTGTCCGTTATGATTGGTTTCAATCTTTCGTAAACCACTTAAAAAACAAGCGTCACTTACCAACTGACTTCCTTTGCCATGATCTATATGCCGATCTTCAATAGCGTTACAAATAATAATCTCTGGTTGAAAATATCTTATTTGCTCAATGAGTTTTAATTGATGGAATTTATCATTGACGAAAAACCCATCTGCAAACTTTAGGTTAACTCTAGTGTGTACTCCAAGTATTTTAGCAGCATCATTTGCTTCTTTATCTCGCGTTTTTGCTGTACCGCGTGTACCGAGTTCACCTCGTGTTAAATCTATAATGCCAACTTTTTTTCCGTTGGCTACCTCTTTTGCCAAGGTTGCACTGCAGCTTAATTCAACATCATCGGGATGTGAGCCAATGGCAAGTATATCTAATTTCATATTTAGTTTTTCTTTCAAATTTTAGCAATAGCATTTTCAATATCATTCATCAAATCTTCCGCTTCTTCTATACCTACAGAAAATCGAATTAATTGATCGCTTATACCTACTTTATCACGTTCTTCTTGAGTCAACAAAGCATGTGATGTTAAATGTGGTGAAATCACTGTGCTTTCAATGCCTGCTAAACTCATTGACGATTTTATTAGTTGTAATTCTTTTTGGAATTTATATGAATCTAAACCATCTACCAACTCAAAAGAAAGCATGGCTCCAAAACCTTTCATTTGTGATTTAACCAAATCATATTCTGGGTGTGACTCTAAGCCTGGATAGTACACTTTTGAAATTTTTGGATGGTCATCTAACCATTTTGCCATTTTTAGGGCGTTTTCCGTCTGGGCTTTTACCCGTAGTCCCATAGTTTTCATACTTCGTTCTAACATCCAAACGGTCATATCGCTCAAACTTCCTCCTAAATTCTTTCCAACATTCCAAATACGTTCTATATGTTTATTTGAACTTGCCACAGCACCTGCACAAATATCACTATGGCCTCCCATATATTTTGTGGCAGAATGCATTACCATATCTATACCAAAATCTATTGGGTTTTGATTTACTGGTGATGCAAAAGTATTATCGATTGAGGTTAAAATGGATTTTGATTTACCTAATTCTGCAATACCCTTTAAGTCTGTAATGGTCATTAAGGGATTGGATGGTGTTTCAATATGAATCAGTTTTGTATTCGGCTGAATGGCTGCTTCAAAATCTTCAATTTTGTATCCATTGGTAAAGGTATAGTCAATACCATATTTAGGAAATTCCTCTTTTATAAAATTTACCGTTCCGCCATAAAGTGTGTTTTGCACCACTAAATGGTCACCTTGTTTTAAAAAGGCTAAGAACATAGTGCTAATAGCAGCCATACCAGAACCAAAAATCAGTGCAGATTCTGTATGCTCTAAAGCAGCAATTTTTTTTGCTAAAAATTCTTGATTTGGTGTGTTGAAATATCGAGGATAACGTTTAATGTCAACATCTAAAAACTCATAAGATGAGCTTAAAAACATAGGGGAAATTGCACCTTTGAACTGTTCATCTTTCACTTCGCCTATATGCGTACAAATGGTATTTAACCCTAATTTTTTGTTTGTCATTTTGTCTTAATTTGAGAATTCTAAAATTAAGGAATTAAGATCTAATGTAATAAAGAAAGTATTAAAAGTAATGTCTTCAAAATAGTGGTTACGCAATTCTTATTTACGAGTTTGGTAGATACGTATTTCTATCAAATAAAAAAGAATTACTTTTTATAAAAAACCCGATATTTCCTATAAGCCAAAAAGCCTAACAAGGCAACGACTGCAATTGTTATTGCAATAAATTGAAAACTTAAAATTTGATCTCCACTTGCATAAGAATGTAATCCTGAAAGATAAAAATTAACACCAAAATAGGTCATCAATATACTGCCAAAAGCCACAATAGACATTAGGTTAAAAAACCATCTCCCTCGTAAACCTGGTACCAAACGCATGTGAATTACAAAGGCGTAAACCATTATACTAATTAAAGCCCAAGTTTCCTTTGGATCCCAGCCCCAATAACGTCCCCAACTTTCGTTGGCCCACATACCGCCTAAAAAGTTTCCTATGGTTAACATTACCAAACCTACGGTTAAAGCCATTTCATTGATAATGGTAAGTTCTCTAATATTGAGTAACATACGCTCTTTATTATTCTTATTGGTTAGAATCATAAGTATCAAGGCCACAACTCCCAATATCATACCCAAAGTAAATGGTCCATAACTTGCAACGATTACCGAAACGTGAATCATTAACCAATAGCCTTGTAAAACAGGTTGTAAGTTGGCAATTGCAGGATCCATCCAGTTCCAATGGGCAATCATTAAAATCATGGATGTTACAAATGCGGTTGAGGCAATGGTTAAATCACTTTTTCTTCCAAATAATAACCCGAATAACATTGTTGCCCAAGCTACATAAATCATAGATTCATACGCATCACTCCATGGTGCGTGGCCAGAAAGATACCAACGTACTATAAGACCTGCTGTGTGGAGCACAAACAAAGTAATAATAATGCCAATGAATGTTTTAATTATGATATTGAGCCCTTTACTATTCGGTTTAAAAATCTGAAAAATCAATAAAACAAACAATAGCGTACCAGCATACATGTACCAACTGAAGAGTCTTTTAAAAATATCGTACTTATTATATAATATTTCAGTTTCAATTTTTTCATCTGAAAGCATCACTTCACCTCCAAATTTTTGTTGTGTTTTTTTGATACCTGCTAATAATTCTTCGGCTTTAGAAAAATCTCCTGTTTTTTTGGCATTATTAAGCGTCACTAAATATGCACTAAAACCATTGTTTATAAAGTTGCCATAAAGTGAATCCTTAATAATATCACGATAGCCTTCTTCTCTAAATTCCAAAGAAGAAATCCATTTATTATTATCATCATTTGGTACTGGAAATATTTTTATGGAGCGTCCCTCAATTGCATCATAAAGCAAACTAACACGACCGTAAGTTTCCTTCACTTCTTTTTGAAATCCGTTAGGTACTTGAGCTTTAAAGGATTCTTCGAGATAAGGCCCTAATTTGTTTCTGCCTGTTGGTGTAAAAAAGTCAATTAGGCTAACATATTTTTGGTCGTAATCCACACCAATAATATCTCTAATGGAATCACCTTTTCGAGGCTTTAAATATATGACAGGAACATTGTACCACAACAACGGACTTTCTTGAATTGACAAGAAGATTTGGGTAGCATCATAATCTTCATACACATCACTTTTACTAAGCTTGCGCAACATTTCTGAAGCATAGGTGTGCATTGGCATCATACGTCCATCATAATCTTGAATCACCAATTTAGAGAACTCAGCTGCGTGCTCTTTTGGCGTTATATTTTTGCTTAAGACTGAGTCAATCTGAGCTTTGAGTGGTTTTTGAGAATGATCGTGACCGTCATCTTCGGTATGTACTTGTGTAAACCCTGAAAAACTCATAATTAAAACAATAGCTGTAATGACTTTGCTCTTTTTGGCCTTTATCTTTGTGAGACGATTTCTTATATCATCAAACCGGGTATTTTTAGCAAAAAGAATGGCCATTAAGCCAAAGTAAAGCATCATATAGCCTGCGTAGGTTACAAAAGTTCCCCAACGATCGTGATTGACAGAAAGTACTGTTCCTTTTTCATCTGGATCAAAACTTGCCTGAAAGAAACGATAACCTTTATGATCCAATACATTGTTCATGTAAATATTATAATCAAAATCTCCTTCCACTTCATCTATAACCGTAATCTTACTTTCGTATGATGAGTATGCTGTTTCTGTTCCTGGATATTTTTCTGCAATAAAATCATTCAGTTTTATCTGAAATGGCAGCTCTAAAACCTTAGAACCATATTGTACTGCAATATCCATACCTCCTACTTCCACTTCTTCATAATTATTAAATATACCTTTGCCGCCAAGAAGATTCACTTTTTTGGTTTCGCCATTAGCAGAAATACTTAGCACTACTCCGTCTTCATCATTTTTAAGAATAACCGGTTTTTTTACCAAATCGAAAGTGCCTTTAACCACAGGTTTAGGAAACACCAATTGCATATTGCCAATGATGTATCGCGATCGCAACATTAAAGGCTGTAAACTGTCTTTTGCCAATTTACCTGTAGTACCAGTTGCCATTGTCATGTATTCGCCTTCGTAGGGTGAATTAATGAATAAGCCATCATCTGTATTGGTAATATTTATTGCTCCATCTACTTCTTTGTTTAGCGAAACTAAAATATTGTGTAGGCTAGACACCTCTCCATCTTTTAAAAAGTGGTTGTGCGGTCTGCCATCTCCTGCTTCAACAATTTTCAGGTAACTTTCTCCAGTTTTATCTGGTACAATATCTTTTTCTGCTCCAGCTATAAATTTTTCAAGTTTAAAATTTACTGGAGTATCATCATAGTTGGCTGTTTCATCAAAATCATTATCTAATCGTGGAGAAAAATCTACTTCACGTTCAAAATTAAAGCGCTGTAAAACACCATCAATTTTATAATCACCTACTATGTATGCTTTAATATATGTTTTTTGTGATAAAAATTCGTTTTCAGTTGCTCCTTCCCTAATGGGCATCATGCCTTCATAACCAACATAACGTGTTATCCATGCACCAACCAAAATAAAGATGAATGCCAAGTGAAGAATGAGTGTCGCCCACTTTTCTTTTTTATGAAGTTTATACCTAAAAACATTACCCACAAAATTAATGACGAAAAAGACCATAATCGCCTCAAACCACCATGCGTTATAAATTAGTTGCCTAGTATATGGAGTTGGAGAGGTTTCCATATTTCTGTCTAAAATGGTTCCTGTTGCCATGGCAACGGCAAAAACAATAAATAAAACAGCAGTAAGTCTTGTGGAAAATAGGATGTTTGCGATTTTCTTTTGCATAGCAGAGAGCTTATTTTTAAGCGCGACAAAGATAGGTTTTTTTACCTATTTAAACGAGCTTTTTAAGCCTTCAATCCGTTAAAATTTATACTTGAAGTCTGTCTGTTTTAAGCTCGTGTTTTCAATAGCTTATTCTGTTCTTCCATTAAGTTTTTTAAATCAGATAAGAGCTGAATATCTTTTGGTGTAGCAACAGTTTTGTCTTTAGTGTCTTGAGCCTTATTTTTTAATCGATTCATAAATTTCACAACAATAAACACTGTAAAACCAATAATTAAAAAATCTAAAAGCACACCAAATAACATACCGTATGCCATTGCAACTTCTTCAACCAAAACCTCACCATTGACATTAGTAACTGCATTTCTTAGCACCAACTTTTTATTTTCAAAATTTGCACCATCAGATAACAAGGACAATGGTGGTAACAATACCTGTTTTGCCAATACGTCAATAACTTTGTTAAATGATGCTCCAATAATTATACCGATGGCCATCTCCATCATATTCCCTTTTACAGCAAATTCTTTAAATTCTTTTAGTAATTTCATTACGTCTTTTTGAAGTTTTTATAAGACGTAAATTTAATAAGAAGAGTACCTATTTAAAGCTGTCTGGCTTCAAAAATTTTTAGATACAAAAATGTTCCCATTTTACGAGCTCTCCGCTTGGCGTTTTCAGCAAAGTCGCCTTCAAACATCTCATCAATGGTCTCAAACCATAAATTAAGCCTGTCTCTTATACACATCTGACGCTGCCGACGACTCCTTACGTGTAG
>CAJXVG010000116.1 GCA_913061495.1 uncultured Winogradskyella sp. | reverse complement strand
GGAGTCGTCGGCAGCGTCAGATGTGTATAAGAGACAGAAAATAGTGGATTTGAATTAGAAAAATAAGAAAGTAATTATAAATTACTGGTGAATTGATAACAGAATAAAGTTATAATTCTTCCTTTGAACTTTTATGTGTTTCAATTAATTTAGCACAAACTAAATTGCACTTTGAAAGATACATTTAAGCATCAAGGGATGCGAAAAAAATTGGTTGAAACACTTAAGAAAAAAGAAATAAAGGACAAAAGTGTTTTAAAGGCTATAGGGAAAATTCCGAGACACTTGTTTATGGACTCTGGTTTCATAGATCATGCGTATGTAGATAAAGCGTTTCCTATTGCAGCAGACCAAACCATTTCACAACCTTATACAGTTGCTTTTCAATCTGAATTAATGGAGGTAAAGCCTAGAGACAAAGTTTTGGAAATTGGTACAGGGAGTGGCTACCAAACAGCAGTATTGCTAGAGCTTGGCGCAAAAGTTTATAGTATTGAAAGACAGCAAGAATTATTTAAAAAAACATCTAAATTTTTACCTAAAATAGGATACAGAGCTAAGAAATTGATATTTGGTGACGGTTATAAGGGTATGCCAGAAGAAGCACCGTTTAAAAGTATTATTGTAACAGCTGGTGCACCTTATGTACCCAACCCATTGTTAAGCCAATTAGAGATTGGTGGTCGCTTAGTCATTCCTGTTGGAGATGATGTGCAAGTTATGACTCTATTTATTAGAAAAGGACCAAAGGATTTTGAAAAACATGAATTTGGTGATTTTAGGTTTGTGCCAATGTTGGAGGATAAGAATTAAAATTTGAATCAACTAAAAAATATATAAGTCAGCAAAAAAAATATCGAGAATTTATTCTCGATACTTTTTTTGAAACGATAAAATTAATACTAGTAAATTATTAATTAGTGGCATTTTTAAAAGCTTCTTTCCCACCAACTACAGGCAAAATCAAATTCGTTTTATCAAGTTGAATTGTTAACTCTGTGCCAGCTTTAGGATGTAGTGTAAACTCCTTATCACTACTAAAAATCATTAATCCAATTTGCTGTCCTTTTCTAATGATTTGATCATCTGGTTGTAATTCAAAATTAACTGTATAGAATTTTCCAGGTTTTAAATCTTCTTCATTTGTGAGTGAGTTATAATTTTTAGGATCTGCCCAACCACGTGTAATAATATTATCTGTTATTTTTGTTTCTTTACCACTTTCCCATGGCAATGATACTAACCAAACCGAAAGATTTGCAGCAGGTTTATTACTTGATAATGTTATGCTTACTTTTGGCACACCAGATATATGTAAATCTTCTTTTAAAGTTGAAGTTGTATAAAGCAATCTATGGTTTGAACTTTCAGCAGAAGCTAAATCTTTTCCTGAAAAGCTCACATCATCAGTTAAGGTTTCTTTTGTTTTGCTCGCCTTGTCAATTGATAGGCCTCCAACTTTAGTTCCGCCAGCTGATAAATTTAAAATTACATCTTCTGCCTCAGGATTTGGGTAATCTTTGTAAGCGGTTGGCTCCATTCTGTTGGCAGCCTCTCTAACGATATAAGCCTTGTTTTCTTCATCTTCAACACCATTATCAACTCCGTGGAGGTATTTTGTAAACCATCTGTTCATCATTGAAATTGGTGGTGGACCACCATGACCATTCTGATGGTAATAGATTTGTGTTGGTAATCCATTTTTTTTAGCTGCTTTGTAAATCCTGTAGCTATGCTCTGGCATTACGTTCCAATCGTTAAAGCCGTGCGACATTAACAGTGCAGCTTCCATATTGTCCATTTGATTGAGGTAATCTCTCCCAGACCAAAATTCATTGTAATCGCCTGTTTGTCTGTCCATACCGATTTTCATTTCTGTATCTCTAATGGTTTTGTTATTGTAAGGTCTGTTTTCTTCTTCTCCGCTATGTACAAAATCATAAAGTACATCAATATCTTCGCCTAAATAGCCACCTGGTGAACGTACTAAACCATTAGATCTGTAATAATGGTAATAAGATGTATTTGGTGCTACGGGAATAATGGCTTCTAAACCATCGACTCCTGTTGTTGCAGCGGCTAATGGAATAGTTCCATTATAAGATGTACCAGTCATGCCTACTTTACCAGTAGACCAAAAAGCCTTTACTTCTTCATCACCATCACGTTCCGTATAGCCTTTTGCTCTCCCACACAGCCAATCAATAACAAATTTTGGTGCTAAGGATTCATTTTTTCCTCCAATAGTTGGTGCTCCGTCAGATAAGCCTGTGCCAGGTGAAGATGAATGCACTACAATATAACCTCTCGGTACCCAAGTTCTAATTTGAGAATTTGAAATAACAGGTCTTTTGCCACGACGCTTTACTTCTGGGTGAACCCTTTCTTTAGATATGCCACCAAGTTCACGTTTTACGTCCCACATTACTCCAGGTACGTCACCTGCTACACCAGCATAATAAGGGCTTGATTCATAAACAATGGGTAATTTTAGACCTTCAGTTTCGGTCTGTTTAGGTCGTGTAACATCAACGTGCATACGGTCTGGTTGACCATCTCCATCTGTGTCAAAATCGGTTTCTACCCAAAGATCATGACGTATCCAATTTTCTGGATTACTAAATGCAGCCACTTCTTGTGCTTCTCCATCTTTAAATACGGGTTTTGCTTTTTCCGTGGCTTGTTGTCCAAAACTTGTAATTGAGAATGCAAAAGCTATGAGTAATGTTGCGGTTGACTTTTGGGATATTGACATGTTGAAATTGTTTTACGTGTTTTTAAAAATAAGCACTAAAATCTAAATATCAAATGTCTTTAGGGTTTGTTTGGGAAATGCTAATTAGAGTCTGTTGGTTTCAGTGAGTTTGACGTATCAGAATTTATTTTAAGCTGATTTTTGAGAATAAATAAAATGTTATCGATACTACTTCTGTTCACTTTCATTCACAGAATTCACTCGAAATGACGAAAAGGAATCTATAGTAATTTAATTTTTCGGCAAATAATAGTCAGGAATTGGGTTTTCTTCAGATTCTTGCATCCAATAAATGTTTATAATCCACCAACGATTACCGTCGTTAAAAAGTTGAATGCTATTGATGCCTCTCATAAAGGGTTTTTCATCGCTTTTATTTCTGTAAGATTCATAAGTACTAAACACGTGCGTAACATTTCCAAAAGATTGGGTTTGTCTGTTTACTTCTACCTCATGAAATCCGTTTTCCTCTAGCCATTTTCCTGAAGACTTTATATAATCTTCTGGTGTCATGTAACGAGCAATGGTTTCTCCATCTTCGTTTTTGCCAGTTGGGATTAGTTTGGCGTTTTTATGAAACAAATATTTAAATGCATCCCAATCACGTTTTATACCCTTATCTCCAGAAATAATAGAGTAGAGGGTTTCAATTGTGCTGTTTATAGTGGCTACATTTTTTGTGTAATCTTTTCTTTCTTGAGCATTTATGCCTAAAGAGAAAAGAAATAAAAAAATTGCAACGTGTTTCATATTATTAATTTAAAAGATTTTTAAACCAAATAAAATGGCGTCACTTTGAAATCCACTTTGGTACGAGCGAATATAATCCACTCTTAAGAATCTCCATTTTCCCCAACCAATATTGTCAACTCCAACGGTAAATTCTTGATATGGCTTAGAGTCTGGTACAGCTAAGGCATGCGCTCCAAGTACCAAGTTAAAGTTTAACTTGTTAAGCAATGGAATTTTGCCCAAAATGAATCCGTTAAAATCATGTTCAATATGGCCTTCAGCATATGCGTCTTTTGTACTCATTGAATAATAATCTAAGTTATTGAACACATTGGTATAGTTCCCTTCCGTACTTACATGGGTTTGGTTGCCATTAAAATGTTGGTAATCCATAAATGCAGTACCTTTTGCATTTGCGAATTTTCCACCTTTAAGATTATACCTAAAACGGCCTTTGTCCTTTATACTAAAGGATTGATAGATACTAGCTTTAATTTGGTCAAAGTCATAATCGCTATTAGTTGCACCAAAACCTTTCTCGTATCCTAAAAGTAGTGTAGGATATTTGTCGTTTCCTACATTAAACTTCCTATCAGGATAGCTGAGGTATTCTTGTGCAAAATTGATTCTAAACGTAATATTTCCTTTGATAATATTATGCGTTTCAAAAGGTGCAATTCCAAAAGCAGTTTCACCTAATGGATTGTTACTTGTGTAAGCATCGTCATCTTCGTTAATAAAGACTTGGTCTGTGGTGTTAAAAAGAGCTTTTCGTCTTTCGTAACTTACGCCAGCATAAGCTCTAAAGCCGTTAAACAATTCTTCGGAATAGTTAAGAGCTACATAACTTTTCTCATACAATTTCATATAATTATCTTCAAAAAAGAGCGTGCTCACCGAATTTATTAAAGGTGAAATAGGTTCTGCAGGATTAAATTGTTCCGTGGAAACTCCACCAGAAAGCATTAAAAACGAATTACTAATACTGTTGAATTTATACAAAAGAGAACCTGTAGCTCTCAATCTTTTATCTGAAAAGCCATATTGTAAAGTTGCATTTGCCCTGAAGAAACGGTTAAAGTCATCATAATTTTTACTAAAGAATATATTGGCTTTTGTGTTATATCCTTGAACCGTATTGAATTGAGTGCCAAGTAAAGGAATATCGAAACCAACACGGTAATCTTTATGCGAATTTTGATAGGTATAACCTAAAATATCTCCAAGCTTGAATTTATTATTTCCCCTATCAATGGAATCTAAATATGGTTTTGATTCCTGAAGAATTTGAATGCTGTCTTTCTTTGTGTAATCTGTTCGTTCTTCAGATGTTAAGGGTACTGGTCTAATTTTTTTCCAGAATAAGGAATCTTTTTTATTGGCTTCCGCTTCAAAAGCAACTAATTCTCTGCTGAAATTATTTTTGGTTAAACCTAAATTGAATTCATAATTACTGTAAACAGCAGTAAATCTACCATCACCTTTAATACCAAAAAGCCCGAATTTAAAATCCATACTTTGGGAAATAAGCGCCCAAATATCATCTTTTTCTGAATATGAAAAACTTTGGGTTAGAGAGATTAAATCTGCAGCAGGAATACGTGCTTGCTCACCTGTAATGTCTAATTCTAGAGCATAAATATCCCATTGGTCTTCAACAATATAAATGCTACCGGAAAATACAGGGTCGTTTTTTCGTTTTGGGATTACAGTGACTTTATTTATTAAGTTGCCACGTTCATCATAGAACATGCCATCTAATTTATAGTTGTAATAACCGAAGGCATTGTTTGCAATAGGTGAAATAATTTCGTTGCCAAACTCAATAGTATTGTTGTAAAAATTGAAATCAACATCCAATGCACTGTTAAAGCTAAACCCGTTATCATCTCCACTAACTTTAGAAGCAGTAATTTTTTCCCTTAACTTATCTGGACTTAAAAATTTAATTTTAGAAATAGTTTCAGATAAATAAATAATTCCGCTTCGCGTAGAGTCCAATCCACCACCTAAATCACCGACTTCTTGTCCTAATATTTTTTCTGGAGCGTCTTTTATGCGTATTAAACCTCTGGAATAAAAATCTGCAGTGTATGAATTTATTTTTTCGAGATTAGTTTCTCGTTTAGCTATGGCTTGGCGCATAATGGCGTTTGCCGGATTTTCTTCGGAATTTATTTCTACTTCATCTAAAGAAAACGATTCTTCTTCTAGAGTCACATTAATAGTATAGGGAAACTTGTCAATTGCCAACTTTTTCTTTACCGTCTTATAACCTAGAAATGTATAGACAATCGTATAAGTTTTTGGCTCAGTAATATTAAGCTCGTAGTAGCCGTCATTATTACTGGTTGTGCCTTTGTAGGTGTTTTCAATTAATATATTTACAAAAGGAACAGGCTTATTGTTTTGATCCGTTATTTTACCCACGATTTGTGCCGAAACACTTAAACTAAAAATAATTAGGAAGTAGCTTAGTAGTTGTTTTTTCATAGTATAAGAATGATGGTTCTATTTATATAGACGTCATTGAATTGTAAATGGTTGCCTACAGGTTTTTCAAACATATAATAAAAATGAATAGGCAAAAGTTATAACAATCCTAAAATTTAGCGATAGATTTTTTTTATACGGTCTAAGTTACGCTTATTTGCTCTGTCTTTTATAGTCTCGCGCTTGTCGTAGAGTTTTTTACCTTTTGCGAGCGCAATTTCAAGTTTAGCAAGTCCTCTTTCATTAATGAATAAACGCATTGGGATAATGGCATTACCCTTAATATTCACTTCTTTTTCAAGTTTTTTTAGCTCTCGTCTGTTAAGCAAAAGTTTACGTTCTGCCTTTGGTTTATGGTTATAGTAATTACCAAAGGCGTATTCTTGAACCGTCATATTAATAACAAAAAGCTCACCTTGATCGTTAAACTCACAAAACCCTTCTGCAATAGAAGCTTTACCTGCTCGTATAGATTTAATTTCTGTACCAGTGAGCACAATTCCGGCGACATATTTATCGAGAATTTCGTAATTGAATTTAGCTTTTCTATTGAGTATGTTAATCTTTTTTTGCATCGACACAAATATAGGAAAGTATGAGTGAAGTTTGAAGTTAGAAACCTTAAGATTGATAAGGCTAATTTCAAATTTTAAAGTCGAGTTAAAAATGGGATATTAACATAATCTATCTTTAGTTTTGCCACCTATTGATAAAATGTTTTAATATGAAGTATTTAACACTTGCGCTTTTAACGGTTTTAATGTTTAGTTGTAATAATGAAACAAAAAAAACTAAAACTGAGAATTTATCAGCGAATGAAATTATTGATAAATCGATTGAAGTTTCGGGAGGAGAATGTTTTGCTAATTCTGATATTGGATTTGATTTTAGAGATAAAACTTATGCTTCTAAAAGACAGGGAGGAAAATATCTGTTATTGAGAGTTACTGTTGAAGAAAACAATGATTCAATTTTTGATATCCTAAGTAACGAAAGTTTTGAGAGATTTATAAATGATGAAGTTATAAAACTTGAAGATTCCATCGCAAAAAAATACGCTGCATCTGTAAACTCGGTGCATTATTTTTCGGTGTTACCTTATGGTTTGAATAGTTCATCGGTTAACAAAACCTTATTGGGTGAAGAACAAATTAAATCCAAAGATTACTATAAAATAAAAGTCACTTTTAAGGAAGAAGGTGGAGGAGAGGATTACCAAGATGTATTTATCTACTGGATTGATAGAGATGACTTTAAAGTGCAATATTTAGCGTACTCATACAATGAAGTAGACGGAAAAGGAATGCGTTTTAGAGAGGTATATAATGAACGTTACAAAAATGGATTGCGTTTTGTTGATTATAATAATTATAAAGCAGAAAGTGATGCATTAGAGCTTTCCGAATTAGGAAGAGCCTTTGAGAACAACCAACTTGAATTAATATCCAAAATACAGCTTAAAAACGTAACAGTAAACTTACTTAATTGATAGTACCTCGGACGATTTCTTGTCTTTGGTTATCGTTACTTTAAATAATTTGGTATTATCATCATCTGCCATGTCTTTATATTTTTGGGTTCCCAACAAACCATTGGTAAACATTGGTGTTGTATTACTGTGCCCAACAATAAGTACCGTTTTTCCTTTTGTTTTTGAGGTAAATTCTTCAAGACTAAAATCACTTGGATCATAAAACTGAATGTCCAGATTTTTGGATTTTGCAGTCGGTGTGGCTGTCTCTTTTGTTCGGTTATAATTGGTGGAATAAATAGCATCAAATTTCACGTCCTTAAAGTAATCTGCCCAATCTTTTGCACGCTTTTTTCCTGTTTTATTTAAATGAGGATCTTGGTTTGTTTTATTTGAACGGTCTTTTTCAGCATGCCTTATAAGGTAATATGTAGAGACTTTAGGTTGGTGCGACTTGTCAGCTTTTATGGTTTTTTTGAGCTTCGTTGTATCACCTTTATAGAAACCATCAACATAATTGTTAAGTGTTGTTACTATTTGTGTTTTATCTGATTGGTTTTGGCCAATTAAACTAAAAAAGAAAAAAAGCGATATTAATAAGGTGAGCGTTTTCATAATATATTTGATTGATTAATTCTTTCAAATATAGAACAGAAAACGCTCTGCTTAAAAAAAAAGTTTGTTAAATAAATGACTTAGAGTGTGATATATGAATTTACCACATGCATTTTTATGAGGCAACTTTAGAAATGAGTTCATCCATTATTGAAACACCAGAAGATGTGCCAATTCTATCAACGCCAATATCTAAATATTTCATTGCTGTTTCCGCATCAGATATACCTCCAGAAGCTTTAATCTTTAAGTTGTCTCTCACTGTTTTACGCATTATTTTTACAGCTGTAAGAGTGGCTCCACTTTTAGAAAATCCGGTTGAGGTTTTTACAAAATCTGCTTTTGCATCTATACAGATTTCGCATGCTTTTACGATTTCATTTTTAGAAAGTTCACTGATTTCTAAAATTACTTTTAACGGAATGAGACCAATGGCGCTTTTTACTTTTGAAATGTCCTTTAAAAGAGCAACATGGTTTTTACTTTTTAGGCGCCCAATATTAATTACCATATCAATTTCTGAAGCACCTTGCTCAATGGCTTTTTTGGCTTCAAAAATTTTAGCTTCAGTGGACATGGCTCCTAAAGGGAAACCAACTACTGTGCATATTTTAACGTTAGATCTGCCTAATGCTTCTTTAGCGATTGAGACATAACAACTATTTATACAAACCGAGTAAAAGTGATGCTTTAAAGCTTCATCACAAAGATTTAAAATTTGGGCTTCTGTTGCAGAAGGACTGAGTAAGGTGTGATCTATAAATTTATTTAATTCCATTTAAATATTATAAGTAGGGTTAACAAAAAAATGAGCTATAGCAATTCTCTTTAATTTAGAGGGATTACTAAGACAAGATTAATATGTCTTAAAGTTTTGTTGGAATTAAATAGCTCGACAAAATTAACTATTTATCCGTTAAAATGAATGTTTAAAACTGTAATTTCTGTCTCTTA
>CAJXVG010000115.1 GCA_913061495.1 uncultured Winogradskyella sp. | reverse complement strand
TCAGCCTCGGTCTCGTGGGCTCGGAGATGTGTATAAGAGACAGGCCATATATTCTTTAAATCATAATACGGTAAACTGAAAGAATCAGAATTCAGACGAGCCATAAATTCCGGAATCAAAAAAGCAAACGCCAATTGAAAAAACATTACCGAAAACGTCCGTAAACGCTCATAACGATTATATCTGTATTTCAATAAAAACTTATAGCCGAAAACTAAAATAGCAACTGTGTAAAGTGTGCCATAAACAAACCATTGAGTGGCAGCACTACCATTTAATAATTTGCTTAACGGATCAAAAAGAGCAACCAAACCAGTGTTTTCTGCACCATCTTTACCAAGGCCCAACCAGCCAGCTTTAAAATAAAGTAGAATATAAAAACCTGTAAACGCTATACCTGAAATCCAAGCCCAAAGACCACGTGAAGAAATCGATTTAAACATCACTCCATCGTTTTTAATACCGGGAATTTTATTAAGGTACATGTCATTTGCAAAAAGCACAGTTCCTATAGTTATAGTGAGAAGTGAAACCGTTAAGGTTATAGTTCTATATGGAAATGTAACATTGAAAGCAGCCAAAGCCAGAATCATTAGACCAATCATGCCAATAGCAACGTATATACGCTGCTTGGCTGTTAAATCAAAAGCTTCAGGTTTTGTGAGTGACATGCTTGGTTTTGGAGAATTCATAAATTAAGCAATTTGGAATTGTTTGTTATATGCAGTTTTAATTTCGTCTTCAAAATGACTGTAAAATTCAGGATCAAAATTGGCAATCTTTAGGTTTTTAATAATATAATCTACATTCCGTTTCTCGGTGAGCCATTGGTCAAAAACGTTATGCTTCATTCTAATCCCTAAAGTATTAATGCCCAGAAATTCGTTAGTGTCTTTGTGAAAAGCAATGGTTATACATTTAGTGTCATCTGTATGTTTCCAATGAAAATGTACTTCGGAATCTTTTTTATTTTTTTCGCTAAAAACCCAACCATAGGTTTGGTACTCAATATCCATAAATTTTGCAGAATTAAACCAATGGCCAGGATTATAGGGCATTTTATTTCCGCAAAGCGTTTGCGCCAAAACTTCACCCATCATTCGGCCAGTGTACCAAACAGCTTCCACTGGTCTGCGGTTTTTAGAAGGCTCTTGTTGCTCGGCACAATCACCAATGGAATAAACATCTTTAATATTGGTTTCTAAAAAACGGTTGACTTTTACTCCCTTATTGGTTTCAATGTTAGAATCTTTTAAAAAATTTATATTTGGTGAAACTCCAGCGGTTAAACCTACAAGATCACAAGGAATTTCCTCTCCGGTTTCTTCAATAATTATAGATTTTACTTTTCCGTTGTCATCAGGTTTTATTTCTTTTAAACTACTAGACAATCGTAAATCAATATCATGATTTTTTATATGTCTATTAATCATTTGGCTATCAGCTTCTGGTAAAACACCGTTCCAAAAACTACTTTCCCTAACTAAAAAAGTCACTGGTATATTTCTAGAATTCAACATTTCTGCCAATTCAATTCCAATTAAACCTCCACCTACAATAACAGCTCGTTTGCACACTTTGTTATTAGGAGCATCTATTTCAAGCTGATCTACATCTTGTTTGCTATAAAGTCCTTGAACTCCTTTTAGGTCTTGTCCTGGCCAACCAAACTTGTTGGGTTTACTGCCAGTAGCAATAACTAATTTATTATATGCTATTGCTTCTTCAGAACTGAGAATAACTTGTTTTTTATCAGTATCAATATGTTCAACAAAGCCGTTTATGAGATTAATATTGTTTTTTTTCCAAAACCAATCTTCGTAAGGTTTAGTGTGCTCGTATTTCATGTGGCCCATATAAATATACATGAGTGCTGTACGAGAGAAAAAGTAGTCAGTTTCAGCAGAAATTATAGTAATTTTTTTATCGGAAAGTTTTCTTACATGTCTGGCAGTTGTAATACCAGAAATTCCGTTACCAATAATGACAATATGTTCCATCAATTTTAATTAGTTAAAGAATAGGTCGAAGGTTTTGTTAAAAACTTAATCGCTACAATCTATTTTCTTTAAATTTAGGTATATTTTTAAAGTATGCGGAATTTTTTATATCTCCTTTTTTGTATTTATCTCTATACTTGTTCAGTAGCTCCATACAAGCCTTCAAAAATAAATGGCGTCAGTTTTGTTGCTGCACGAGATGCAGTAGATACAACACATGTAAATCCGGTTTTAAAGCTAGGTGCAAATAGTGCTGCCATTATGCCTTTTGGTTTTATTAGAAATACAGATCGCCCACAAATTATTCATAACACAGATAGACAATGGTTTGGTGAAACAAGGGCAGGAGCAAAACAATATATTGAAGAGTTAAGGAAAGCAAACATCAAAATTATGATTAAACCTCAGTTATGGATTTCACGAGGGTATTTTACAGGGTTATTGGAAATGAAAACTGAAGAAAATTGGAAATCTTTGGAAACATCTTACTCAGATTTTATATTAGAATATGCTGCATTGGCCCAAGAAGTAGATGCAGATATATTCTGTATTGGTACAGAGCTAGAAAATTTTGTAAAAAACAGACCAAAGTACTGGAACGGGCTTATTGATAAAATAAAACTCATTTACAAAGGAAAACTGACCTACGCTGCTAATTGGGACGAGTATAAACGTACCCCTTTTTGGAGCAAATTAGACTATATAGGTATTGATGCGTACTTTCCTGTAAGTGATAAAAAAACACCAACGCTTAAAGATTGTTTAAAAGGATGGGAAAGGCACAGACCTGTAATAAAAGCGTTTTCAGAAAATTTAAATAAACCAATTTTATTCACAGAATATGGTTACAGAAGTGTGGATTATAGTGGTAAAGAGCCTTGGCAATCAGACCATAATATGAAAGGTGTAAATATGCAAGCACAAGTAAATACCACAAAGGCACTTTTTGAAACATTTTGGAATGAAGATTGGTTTGCAGGAGGTTTCGTTTGGAAATGGTTTCATAAACATAATGAAGTTGGTGGTAAAGAAAACCATATGTTTACTCCTCAAAACAAACCTGTAGAAGCTGTTATTGAAAGTTATTATAAAAAATATAAAAATATTAATTGAAAGCCATATGAAAAGAACACTTGCAATAGGAGATATCCATGGTGGATTAAGAGGTTTAACACAACTCTTAGAGCGTGCAAATGTCAAAGCTAAAGATAAACTTATCTTTTTAGGTGATTACGTGGACGGTTGGAGTGAATCCGCTCAAGTTATGCAGTGTTTAATTGAACTTTCAGAAAAAAATGAATGCATTTTTATAAAAGGAAACCATGACATTTGGTGCGAGAAATGGCTGCGTCATCATTCTATACCTCAAGTATGGTTGCATCATGGTGGTAAAGGAACTATTGAAAGCTACAAAGGCTTTTCAAAGGAAGACAAACAGCAACATTTAGAGTTTTTTGAAAAAATGCCCATGTATTATATCGATGATTATAATAGACTTTATGTACATGCAGGTTTTACTTCAATGCATGGAGTAGAAGAAGAAAAATATGAATTAAGCTTTTGTACAGATAGGACACTTTGGGAAATGGTTCAAACTATGGATAAAAGTATAGGTAAATCGTCTGACTTATATCCAGACAGGTTAAAACATTATAACGAAATATATATAGGTCATACACCTACAATACGTAGTAACAGTGATAAACCCATAAACAAAATAAACTTGTGGAATGTTGATACTGGTGCTGCGTTTACAGGTATGTTATCTGCGATAGATATTGAGACCAATGAAATTTTTCAAAGTGAAGCATTGCCCGATTTATATCCAAATGAAGATGGGAGAAACAGTTGAAATTATAACCAAAGTTTATAGCTTTTAATTTAAATCAATTCCTACCCATTATCCATCTACATTAAGAGATTATGAATTAATAGTTGTGATGCAATAATTTGAAAAACAGAAGGATTTTTTATATTTGAATAATAATCTTTAACTATGAAAAGTATTGCAGTTATTATTGTTTGTTTTGTTTCGTTTTTTTTGAACGGACAAACTGTCTATTATGTTAATGCTAATAATGGAAATGATATTAATGACGGTCTATCTTGGGGTTCCTCATTTTTGACTTTGCAAAGCGCTTTAGAACAAGTCAATGCTGGAGACGAAATTTGGATGGCTTCTGGTGTTTATTACCCTACCGCACCACCAGAGAATTTATCTGGTACACCTACCTTAACCGATAGGGACAATACATTTCAACTAAGAAGCGGTGTAACTATTTATGGTGGTTTTTCGGGAGTAGAAACTATGGTTTCTCAAAGAAACATTGAGTTAAATCCTACTATTTTAAGCGGTAATATCGGTGATTCAGAGGTTGCCACTGATAATGTCTATCATGTTATAATTTCAGTGAACAATACTATAAATACTAATGTTGATGGAGTTATAGTTGAACAAGGCTATGCGGATGGCACTGGTTCTATAGTTGTAGAGGGTGAGACGCTAAGCCGAAATTATGGTGGAGGTATAACGATACGTTTAAGCAGTTTAAATATGAATGAAGTTTTACTTCGCTCAAACCTAGCTTCTACAGGAGGAAGCGTTTATTTGAGCAATCCAAATAAAATTGATATTATTAAGTCTAGGTTTTCAAATAATGCTGCAACTAATTCCGCAGGTTTATATTCTTCAGGTAGTAATGGTAGTGATTCAGAAATTAACATCATCAATGTAATATTTGATGGTAATACTGCGACTAGCTGGAGAGGAGCCATAGGGTTAGATTATGCATTTGCCTCTGAAGTGAACATAATAAACTCACTTTTTTTTGGAAATCATGCTTTTAGTGCCGCAGCCATTGGCACATCTGAAAGTCCAATTAATATTGAAAATTGTACGTTTACTTTAAATAGTTCTACAACTTATGAATTTGCTTCTTCTACCTATAATCATTTTGCAGAGACTATAATGTCAAGTAACACTATGACTAATACTGTTTTTTATAACAACAACACTCTTTACGATATTGAAGCAAGCGGAGATTTAGGCGGTGCAACAAGTCGTATTGTTGTATCACATTCTTATTGGGAATCTTTAGATAATTATGTCAATGGAGGTATATTCAACGCTCCACCAAATTCAGGTGCTCTTACTACAGATCCTTTTATGGATAGCTCTGATCCAGATGGTGATGATGATATACTCGGTACACCAGATGATGGTCTTGTTCCTTCACCTGTTATAAATAACCTAGGATTATTAACAGACAATACACCAAATAATGATATTACTGGATCTGATAGATTAGTAGGTACAATTGATGTTGGCGCCTATGAAAATCAAGTATTGGATATAGAAAACTATAAACTTTCTAAATTTGAATTATATCCAAATCCCGTTGATGATTATCTCAACATTCATAGAAAGGCTATGATTAATCCTGAAACTGATTTTGAGATAATAAATAGTTTAGGTCAATCCATTTACAAGGGCAAACTCAGTAAAGATTTAAAAGAGTTTGATGTTAGTAATTTACGCCCAGGTTTTTATTTTGTCAGTATTTCAATTAATTCTCAAAAAGAGATTTTGAAATTTATAAAGCGGTAATTTACTACCATTGCATTTCCAAGACCGTTTTTGTTCTCATGCTAACTATCACAAATATTACATGGTTTCCAAGACTTTTATAGAATAATCAACGTAGATGCTTCTTATAATAAGCTAACATCTCATCCGCTGAAGCACCAAACCATTTTTTTACATAGATGGTCCAAAAGTGGTATTGTACTTTCCATACACCATGTTTTCTGTACATACGTGCAGAAGTTCTTAGCTTTTTGTTGATGACCACAAATTGTTTTCTGGCAAAAAGTTCGTTGATTAGAATGTTGTCTTCGTAAATAACATACTTTTCGTCATAGCCACCAATTTCTTCAAATAGGCCTCGGATAATAAATTGACTTTGATCGCCGCCTCTGCATGCTCTCCAATTAAATTGTGTTAGCCAACTTGCTAAGCGTAACCACCAATGATCGCTGTCAAATTTTAATCTAAAGCAACCTGCATTATTCCCTTTATTCACTTCATCTAAAATCAATTTATCATACCTAAGAGGAGGAAATGAATCTGCATGCAAAAAATATAGAATATCGCCTTTAGCTTTTTTAGCTCCTAAATTCATTTGCTTTGCTCTCCCTTTTTCAGAATTAATAAGAATGATATTTAAATCTAATGATTTTACTATTTCTTTGGTATTATCTGTACTCCCTCCATCCACAACTATAATCTCAGAGATTGTACTTAAAGATGCATTGTCAATTAAGTGAAAAAGTAAATCCTTAATGGTTTTAGCCTCATTTAAAACAGGAATTATTATGCTAATCATATAATTATTTACGGAAAAACTAAAGCTGTAGTTTTAATTATTCAAGTCCCAATTGTAATCTTTGTAACGCACTTTTGCGGATTGGGATATAACAATATCTGAATATTCATTCAGAAAATCAATAAGACTTCCATTAAGTTCAAAATCTTTTTTAAACCATTTAAAGATTCTTGAAAGTTTAAGTTCATCTTTTGAGATTTCATTTTTAGACGCATCAGCTACAAATTCCTGTGTGGCATTAGTCAATTGTTCCTCTAAATTTGATGCCGTAAAGGCTTTATTTTGAAGTTTAGGACAAGAAAACGAAGCACAGACTATGGCAAAATGAATACGAGGCTCGTTCATTTTTCTTAAAATTTCGTGTTCAATATCATTTAAGTTGTACCATTTTTCGCCAAACTGCCAAAGCCGTTGATCCCAAGGATTTTGAATGTCTTTTATACTTTCAACAGGATAATTTCTAAGGATTAAATCAATGGTTAATGCATTGTAGGCGTTGATCCAAAAGGCAAGTAGTTTGTCTTTAGACCATTTGTCCATAGTTATAGCTTCAGACAAAGACTTGATGTAGTTGCTTAATTTTTGTTGGTCTTTCTTAAAACCAACGTAATTTACTTTACCATCATAAGAAACGTGTTTTTTAAGAAGTTTATCCCAATTATTATGATTTATTACAAAAATTGCTTTGCCAACAGATTGAACTCTATCTTTTTTTAACTGTTTATTTTGAGCTTCGGTTTTTAGACTGAAATTATAAGCTATAAAAATTGATATAATTAAGGTTGAAATATACTTCATAAGAATTAAAATTATTGTTGAGATTTCCCCTTACGCGAAAATGCAGGATAAGCAGTTTGCTTCATAAAATCCTTAGGAAATGTTTCATCTCCTTCAAAACCTAATTCAATGTCACGTCCATCATGAGGCACATGGTTTGTTCCAAATATATAATCCCAAACACTTAATGTTAATCCGTAGTTAACACCATATCTTACATGCTTTGGTAATGCTTTGGCATGGTGCCAAATGTGCATTTTTGGATTGTTGAAGACATACTTAAAAACTCCATAATCCCAACCTAAATTGGCATGGTTTAAATGACCAATAGCAATGGTGAAGAAATAAACAATGGCAACATCTTGCGCATCAAAACCTCCAATAATTGCAATAGGAATATATAAAATTGATTTGTACACCACAGGTTCCATCCAATGGTAACGTAAGTGAGCGGCAAAGCCCATTTCTTTTACAGAGTGATGTACTTTATGGAAATTCCAGAGCCAAGGTACGCGATGCAAAAGCCGATGTGTGTTCCATTGCACAAAATCGGAAATTAGAAAGAAAATTAAAAGTCCAAGCCACCTTGGCATATCATCTACATCAAATAACTGCAATCTTGAGAGTGATAAACCCACAACACTTAAAACATCATTAAAAATTTCGGAAGCGGTATTTGATAATGCTATAAACACTATAAGGTTAAGCAAAAAGAAGTTGAAGAACATGTAAAACGTATCCAACCAAAAATCTTTTCTGAACAATGCTTGGTTTTTACGCCACGGAAAAGCGATTTCCAAAACCCACACCAATATTGAAATTATAATAAGACCATAAAAAAAGTTATCCCAATGGTTGAGGTCAATGAGCTCGTACTTTAGGTAATTCCAGTAATTGGAATATGATTTTTCTATAAGGTCTAGGTATTTTTCCATCTTTAATTCCAAAAAAAACGAAAATTTCATTTTGCTTATTCGTAAAAAAGCAGAAATCTTTATGTCTTAACTTGTGTCTCTATTTTACAACAGTTTTATCAACTCAGTAAACAAAACAATCATTTTTGGTTCGGCTTTATTAGCCATCGCAATAATTTCTTGAATGTTCACTGGCTCTAAATTATCAGGATCACACTCATCTGTTAAAACTGAAACGGCAGCTGCTTTTAACCCTAAATGATTGGCAACAATAATCTCGGGAACTGTACTCATTCCAACAGCATCAGCACCAATAATTTTTAGCATTCGGTATTCTGCACGCGTTTCAAGTTGAGGGCCAACCACACTGGCATAAACGCCTTTGTGTAATTGTATGTTTTCTGATTTAGCAATGCTTTCAATTTTTGAATTGATTTCAGCATCATAAGGTGTGCTCATGTCTGTAAAACGTTCGCCCAATTCTGAAACTCCTTTAAATGCTAAAGGAGAACCGCCTTGAAGGTTAATGTGATCATCAATTAACATTAACTCCCCTTTTTTAAAATTGAGGTTAACAGCACCTGCTGCGTTAGAGACCAAAAGTGTTTTTATGCCTAATTTCTCCATAATACGCACAGGGAATGTAACATCTTGCAAGGTGTAACCTTCATATACATGAAAACGACCTTGCATCACCACAACTTTTTTTCCGGCTAAATTTCCATAGATCAATTTACCTTTATGAAACTCTACTGTAGCAGTTGGGAAATTTGGGATGTGATTGTAACTCGCTTCTGCAATGACTTCAACTTCATTTAAAAGCTGACCTAAACCTGTACCTAAAATGATACCAACTTCAGGATTGTCAAAACCTTTGCTTTTTAAATATTCTGTGCTTTCCGTTATAAATTTAATCATATAACTGTTGAATTTCTGTCTCTTATACACATCTCCGAGCCCACGAGACCGAGGCTGATCTCGTA
>CAJXVG010000114.1 GCA_913061495.1 uncultured Winogradskyella sp. | reverse complement strand
GTCGTCGGCAGCGTCAGATGTGTATAAGAGACAGAACCTATATATTGAAAACTCAATCGAAAAACAAAGTAAATTATTAACCTAAAACCAAACAAATTATGATGACTTTAGCAAAATTGATTATTGATATAATATTTTCAGTAGTCTAAATTAACCAAACAAAAAAATGTAAAACTTAGTTCTAGAATAAGTTTTACTATTTTTGTTCCTCAGCGAAAGTGGCAAAATAAGTTTGCCCTCCAAAAAAACAAAAATGAAAAAAGCTATTTTTAAAGCTTTAGCCAAACTCAATAAGGCCATATTTCCCTCTTACACAAAAAAGCAATTAGATCTTAGTAAAGCCACAAAACTACAGATGGCAATAATTGGCTGGCGAGTGTATGTCACTAAACGAGCTTTAGATTAAGGTTCAGGATAATATGTGAATCAAAGACAATACTAAACAAGACGCTTGTTTCAAAATTATACTCTTTAATATTTGAATCACTTTATTCAATTCATATTCTTAAGTTCTCTATCTACTTCATGAATCTATATTTCTATAAACATTCTGCAAATGAAAAAACCAGTAATTTCAAAATGTTTGAAAATACTGGTTTTCTTTGTGACCTCGACAGGATTCAAACCTGTAACCTCTTGAGCCGTAATCAAGTGCGCTATTCAGTTGCGCCACGAGGCCTTTTTTAGTGGGTGCAAATATAATACATTTATTAAAAACCCACCAAACTATTTATTTCAAAAATTCATTTGATTATTTTTGAAGTATGATTTCCACACAGCTACTTAAACCTTTTGAACCTCTATTTGACTCTGAAGTCCTAGAGAACATCAGCAATGTTGCCACACTCAAACATTTTCAAAAACATGACATTATTATTGATATAGGCCAGGATTTAAATTTTATTCCACTGCTAATAAAAGGTAATATAAAGGTAATTAGAGAAGATGATAACGGAGATGATCTATTACTTTATATTTTAGAATCAGGAGATACATGCGCAATGTCCTTAACCTGTTGCATGGCCAATGCCAAAAGTAACATTAGAGCTGTAGCAGATAAGGAGGTTCACGTAATAATGATTCCTATTGCAAACATGAAACTATGGTTTAACACCAATGAGAGTTGGCGTAATTTTATACTGCAAAGCTATCAAGTTAGATTTGATGAAATGTTAAAAACCATAGACACTCTAGCTTTTATGAAAATGGATGAGCGGTTATATAAATATTTAACTGATATAGTCAATTTAACTGCTTCTAAAATTATTGAAATTACTCATCAAGAGATTTCCGAAGATTTGCATACTTCTAGAGTAGTAATTTCAAGACTTTTAAAACAACTCGAAAAAGAAAATAAAATTGAACTCGGCAGAAATAGAATACGCATTTTGGCACTTTAGTAACAATAGTCACATTCACTAATCTTAAGAAGTTTATTTTTGTTCAAAATTATTTTATGGAATTTATTTTACAACCATGGCCTTGGTACGTTTCTGGGCCGTTAATTGCCGTAGTGATGTTTCTACTACTGTATTTCGGAAGAACATTTGGAATGTCATCGAACCTCAGAACACTTTGTGCTATTGGTGGAGCTGGTAATCGTGTAGAGTTTTTCAAGTTCGATTGGAAAAGTCAACGCTGGAATCTTGTTGTGGTTCTTGGAGCCATACTGGGAGGCTATATTGCACACTTCTATTTATCTAACCCAATAAACATTGATTTAAGCGAAAACACTATTAAAGATTTAAACTCACTTGGGTTTACTGATGTTGGACAAAGCCTATTGCCACCAGAACTATTCAGTTGGGATGCTGTTTTTAGCCTGAAAGGACTGTTGATTTTAATAAGTGGAGGTTTTCTTGTAGGATTTGGCACACGCTATGCTGGAGGATGCACATCTGGCCATGCAATTACAGGTTTAAGTAGCTTACAAATACCTTCATTGATTGCTGTTATAGGTTTTTTTATTGGAGGTTTAATAATGATTCACTTAATCTATCCAATACTATTTTAAAATGGGGAAGTATATAAAGTTTTTTTTAGTTGGCATATTATTCGGTATTGTATTAGTGAAGTCTGAAGCAGTCTCATGGTATCGCATCTTCGAAATGTTTAAATTTCAGTCCTTTCATAT
Organism: uncultured Winogradskyella sp.; assembly: GCA_913061495.1. Classification (GTDB taxonomy): domain Bacteria; phylum Bacteroidota; class Bacteroidia; order Flavobacteriales; family Flavobacteriaceae; genus Winogradskyella. Next base: position 6,949 of record CAJXVG010000114.1, on the reverse strand, counting down.
GTATGGTATTATAGGAACTGCAGTTGCTACAGGTATTATTTTACTTTTAGTTTCAAAACAGATGAAAATTAAAACTATTAACGGAAACCTATTAAATGTTCCTCGGAAAGATCGTGGTTTAGTGCGATATATCATCGGAGGCAGTATTTTTGGATTAGGTTGGGCACTTTGTGGTGCTTGTCCTGGCCCAATGTATATTTTAGTCGGTACTGGTGTATTTTCAATATTAATTGTAATTGCTGCCGCACTTTTGGGCACTTTTGTTTACGGAATTTTAAAAGACAAATTACCACACTAAATGGATATTACCGAAATCTTAGGTTATTTTGGAGCTCTCGTCGTCGGACTGGTTTTAGGGCTTATAGGAGGTGGAGGTTCTATTTTAACCGTTCCTATTTTGGTCTATCTCATGGGTTTTAACCCAATTATCTCAACAGCATATTCTTTGTTTGTAGTTGGTGCAACATCGAGCATTGGTGCTTATCAAAATTTAAAAAAAGGATTTGTAGATTTAAAAACGGCTGCCATTTTTGCATTTCCTGCTTTTATTGCTGTTTATCTTACCAGACGCTTTTTAGTACCTATGATTCCTGAAGTAGTTTTTACCTTAAATGATTTTAAAGTTACCAACGATATTTTCATTATGGTATTTTTTGCCATTATAATGGTTTTGGCAAGCTATTCAATGATTAGAAATAAAAAACAAGATCTAGATAAAACTGCTGATAAAACTCTTACATATAACTTTCCCTTAATTGCAATAGAAGGTTTAGTTGTAGGTGTATTAACGGGTTTAGTCGGTGCTGGTGGTGGCTTTTTAATTATTCCTGCATTAGTATTATTAGCTAAATTGCCAATGAAAAAAGCAGTTGGCACTTCTCTTCTAATTATTTCTGTAAAATCCTTAATTGGTTTTTTGGGTGATATCTCTAATTATGAAATTGATTGGGTTTTCCTCTTAATTTTCACTTCTATTTCAATTGTCGGAATTGTTTTAGGCGTCTACCTTTCTAAGTTTATCAGTGGCAAAAAACTTAAATCTGGGTTTGGTTATTTTGTACTGTTAATGGCTTTCTATATCATTTATAAAGAGCTTTTTTGAGGCTTTGTAATAAATGTAACATTATAAAAACCGAAGTTTCGTAAATTTGTATTATTAAAATGAAAAATTATGAAAATTGAACAATTATATACAGGCTGTTTAGCACAAGGTGCTTACTATATCGAATCTGAAGGTGAAGTTGCTATTATTGATCCGTTGCGAGAAACACAACAATACATTGACATAGCCAAAGCTAATAATGCCAAAATAAAATATATTTTAGAAACCCATTTTCATGCGGATTTTGTTTCAGGACATGTAGATTTAGCAAAAAAAACAGGTGCGAAAATTGTTTTTGGTCCTAATGCAGAAACTGATTATGATATATATTCAGCAAAAGATGGTGAAGAATTAAAGTTAGGCAAGCTCACTATCAAAGTGTTGCATACACCTGGTCACACTTTAGAGTCTACCACCTATTTATTGAAAGATAAAAACGGAAAAGACCATGCTATTTTTTCTGGAGATACTTTGTTTTTAGGAGATGTTGGCCGACCAGATTTAGCTATCAAATCTGATTTAACGAAACAAGATTTAGCCGAAATGTTATACGATTCTCTTCGAAATAAAATCATGCCTTTGGCTGACGATGTTATTGTATATCCGGCTCACGGTGCAGGTTCTGCTTGTGGTAAAAATTTAAGCAAAGAAACCGTAGGTCTATTAGGAGAGCAAAAAGAAACAAACTATGCTTTACGAGCAGATATGTCTAAACAAGAGTTTGTAAAAGAGGTTTTAGATGGCATTGCTCCACCTCCACAGTATTTTGCTAAAAATGCTATGATGAATAAAATGGGTTACGATGATTTTGAAACAGTTTTAAAAACTGGAGATATACCACTAAATCCTGAGGAATTTGAAGCATTGGCAAATCACGAATCTGCTTTGGTTTTAGATGTAAGACCACAAAGTGATTTTATTAAAGGCCATATACCAAATTCAATCTTTATTGGTTTAAATGGTGGATTTGCTCCATGGGTTGGTGCTTTAATTACAGATATTAAACAACCTATCATTTTAGTTGTCCCTGAAGGAAAATCTGCAGAAGCCGTAACACGCTTGTCACGTGTGGGCTATGATAATACGCTCGGTTATTTAGAAGGCGGAATTGAAGCTTGGAAAGCTGCTGGAAAAGATATTGAAACATTAGAGTCTATTTCTGCTGAAGAATTCGCAAATCGTGTAAAATCCACTGATGTAAATATCTTAGATGTTAGAAAGGATGGAGAATACCAGTCTAAACATTTAGAAAATGCCCAGCATTTTTCGTTGGATGCAATAAATACAAATATGAATGAAGTAGATAAAAACAAAACCTACCATATTCATTGTGCTGGTGGTTATCGTTCAGTTATTGCAGCTTCTATTTTAAAGGCCAGAGGTTATGATAAATTGGTAGATGTTGCTGGTGGTTTTGGTGCCATTAAAAAAACAGATTTACCAACCACTGATTTTGTTTGCCCTTCAACATTATAACAAGAACAGATATATTATGCATAAAAAAATCCCGTTTAAAACGGGATTTTCTTTTTATACTATTTCGGCACTGAGACCAGCTTGGAGCAATTTTGAGCAACGAGGCTTTAAATCATCGTAAGAACCTGTTTTTACCGTACACTTACCTTTATAATGCACTAAAATTGCACATTGCTCTGCTTGTTCGGGTATATGATCGCAGGCATAAATTAAGGTGTCAATGACATGGTCAAATGTGTTTACCTCATCATTAAACAGCACAATTTCGTTTTGTTTTAATACGTCTTCATCGAGAAGTAATTCTTCGGATTGTTTTTCTTTAGTACTCATATCCTTTTAATTTTGTCACTTTCCAAATGCATATATTATTCAGCATTTTATGAAAAGATCATCACTTTGAAGTCTAAAACTTCTTTACTAATTTATAAATTTTAATGAAACCCATCGTCCTCTTTCGATAATTTCCTTAATCGTTAACATGTTTTTATTGCATTCTTCTTCAATTTTTGGAATATCTTCTTTATAAAATCCACTTAAAAACAATGAACCGTCACTATTTAAATGTTTTGCGTATTCACTAATATCTTGTAATAGTATATTTCTGTTAATATTGGCAATAATAACATCATACTTATTTTTAAGAACACTTACATCTCCTTCATATACAGATATGTGTTTACAATTATTTCGTTCCACATTTTCCATACTATTGAGATAGCACCAATTATCAATATCTACAGCATCAAGTTTTGCAGCTCCAACTTTCTCTGCTAATATTGCTAAAACACCTGTTCCGCAACCCATGTCTAAAACTGCTTTATTTTTAAAATCATTTTTTAGAATATGCTGAATCATCATGTGTGTTGTTTCATGATGACCTGTGCCAAAACTCATTTTTGGCTCTATGACCAAATCGTATTTTGCATCTGGTTTTTTATGAAATGGTGCACGTACAGAAACCAAATCATCTACTATTATTGGCTTGAAGTTTTTCTCCCATTCCTGGTTCCAGTTTGTTTGTTCAATTTCTTGATATGAAAATGAAATTTCAAATTCATTGGAATTAAGAATTTGAATATCTTCTAAAACACTACTGTTCCATTCATCTTTTTGGATATATGCTGTTACTCCTTCTTCGTTTTCTACAAAACTCTCAAAACCTGCATAACCAAGCTCAGCGATTAAAATTTCTGTTGCTGGCTGCAATGGTTTAACTATAAAATCGTAGCCTATATATATTGTATTGGACATATTTTTTAATACTATGAAATAATAAAATTAATTACAACTGACCTTGGCGGTGAGTTGCGTTAGCGATTGAACGGTTTGTTTGAGCTCCTCGCAGAGAGCGAGTAGTGAAAGCGCGACCCTTGTGGTAACGCCCTAAAATGCATTAGCTATAGCAAAAAAATCTTCTGCATTTAGAGATGCTCCACCTATAAGACCACCATCTACATCTGGTTTTGAAAAAATTTCCTTAGCGTTGTTGGGCTTAACGCTGCCACCATAAAGAATGGATACAGAGTCCGCAACATTTTTTCCGTATTTGGTCTCTAGAATTTGTCGTATAAACGCATGCATGTCTTGCACTTGTTCAGGACTTGCAGTTTCTCCCGTGCCTATTGCCCAAACAGGCTCATACGCTAAAAGGATATTATTAAATGCATCTGCATCTAAGTGAAACAGTGCATTTTTTATTTGATTTTCTACAACGGTTTCTTGGTTCTCTGCTTTTCTGTCTGCCAACTCTTCACCGAAACAGAAAATAACTCGCATATTCTCCGCAAGCGCTGCATCTACTTTTTTTGCCAGTAAATCGTCTGTTTCATTAAAATAGGCACGTCTTTCGCTATGGCCCAAAATAACAGTGCTAACTCCGATACTTTTAAGCATGCTCGCACTTATTTCACCCGTAAAAGCTCCGTTTTCTGCGTAATGCATATTTTGAGCAATTACTTCTATCTTATAGTCTCTTAAGTTCTGAAAAGCTTGCCAAAGATTAGTAAATGTTGGAGCAATCATGACCTCAGTATCTGAGGTTTTACTTTGCTTTTTTAAATCTGCGATTAACCTTTCGGTTTGCGCTAAATCATTATTCATTTTCCAGTTTCCTGCTACTATATGTTTTCTCATCCTATCCTTGCCCTATTTATGAAAGGGAACTTTATTGGTTAAATATACTTTGTATTACAAAAATAAGATAATAATGAAGAATGAGCGTTGGCAATTGAGATGTTATACTTAAGTTAGTTTTACTCTTGGATCTAACCAAGCGTAAATTATATCTACAAAGATATTGATGGTAATAAATATAATGGCTATGACCAAAACGGCTCCCATTATTACTGGTAAATCTAAAGTGTTTAATGCGTTAACGATTTCTTTTCCGAGGCCATTCCAACCAAAAATATATTCTACAAAAACAGCTCCTGCCAACATGGATGCAAACCATCCTGAAATTGCGGTAACCACAGGGTTTAAAGCATTTTTTACAGCGTGTTTTTTTATGACTTGAAATTCACTAAGGCCTTTTGCTCTTGCTGTACGGATGTAATCTTGGTTGAGTACTTCGAGCAAAGAATTTCGCATTAATTGTATGACGACTGCCAAAGGTCGAATGCCCAAAACGATAGCAGGCAAAATGAGATTTTTCCATTGCATGGTCATTTTTTCACCAAAATCATCAAGCTCGTACAAACTGCCTGTCATTTCTAAATTAGTGTATTTGTGCAACACAAAACCAAATAACCACGCAAATAAAATAGCACTAAAAAATGAAGGAACACTCATACCAAACGTACTCAAAACCTGAATGCTTTTATCTATCCAAGTATCTTTATGTAAGGCTGAAATTATCCCGAAAACAATACCTATCACTATAGCAATAACAATTGCTGAAACTGCCAAAACAAATGTGTTGGGAATGGTTTCTCCAATAACTTCTGTTACTTTTTTACCTTGTTTAGTAAAAGATTCTCGCAGATAAGGTGTTTTTACTACTGCTGTTTTGTTGCCAATAGTAAAAAGCTGGCTTGAGTTATACTTGTTTTTACTTAAATAAGTGTAATCTGTTGGTGTATTGCTGTGAAATGAAATTAATGACAAATCATTTAAATAATACAAATATTGGGTGGTAAGAGGCTTATCAAAACCGTATTTCTGTTTTACTGCCTGCACTTGTTCTGCGGTTTGGTTTTGACCAAGCATCATTTTTGCTGGGTCTCCGGGTAGGATAGTAAACAAAAAGAAAATAACAGTGACTACACCAATTAAGGTGATAAATGCATAAAATAATTTATTTAAGAGATATCTTAACAGATGATTAAATATTATGTTGTTTTATTTCTTTTTAGAATTACAATTTTATCTCCTCAATATCATTCCAATGGGCTTTATCTACAATTGTCCCTTTATTTAAAATAACGATACCAGGATTTGAACGTACTATTGTTTTAATTACCTTTTCATCACAGAGATAAAAATCGAAACTGAGGTTGTAATTTTGTTTTACTAAAATTTTATCTTCAGGTCCTGAAGAGGTTAAACCAATTACAGTATAACCTTTTTGAATTGCCTTATCTGTAAACTGTTTTAGCTTTTCTACACCATCAGATTCCGCTTTATTGATATCGTACATAGCTACAATCAACAGTTTTTCTTCTTCTAAAAAATGAGATGTTAAATTCTCTTCATCAGATTCTATTGAAAAATCTTGAATTGGTGGAATGTAGCCTTCGTCAATAGTCTCGGTTTCAACACCTATATATTCTCCATCTACACTTGGATAACTTCCATTAGTTACAAACTCTTGTTCTTCGCCATTTACATTAAACGTCCAAGTATACTCCAATATTGGCTTTTGGGCGTTTTCTGGTACTGTCATCTGTTCTTGAATATTCTTACCAATTTGATAGGCTCTAAAATCTATCGCTGGTAAATGCATTAGAACATGATAGCCAAACCATAATGAAGCCAAGAAACTTAAAAGCGCAATAATTGTGGTTGGTAATTTTGATAACAGTGGCTTTATATGTTTTATTCCAAAGAACAAAACTAAAATTAGCACCAATAAAATAACATCCTTAGTAAAACTTTCCCATGGTGTTAGTTTTAGTGCGTCTCCAAAGCATCCGCAATCTTTAACCTTATCGAAATATGCTGAATAAAAGGTTAAAAAAGTAAAAAATATAATCATTAGCAATAGACTCCAAACCGTGAATTTTGGCCTATAACCAATGAGTAAAAATACACCTAAGACCACCTCAAAAACCACAACTATTACTGAAATACCTAAAGCATACGGAATTAAGAATTCTATATTTAGTCTGTCTCTTATACACATCTCCGAGCCCACGAGACCGAGGCTGATCT
>CAJXVG010000113.1 GCA_913061495.1 uncultured Winogradskyella sp. | reverse complement strand
AATTTAAACAATAGAAAAAAATTATTGGCTATAGAAAAAATTAATAGTTGATGTTCAGTATTCTTCTGACTTAAAAATACTTTTACCAAAAATTTTAAATCCTAATGACATTACAAGAATTAAAGCCTAGCGTAAAATCTATTGTTTCAAACCCTGACCTTAGTATTGATGATAAACTAATGAATATCTGCGAATTACTTGAAACCAATATAGAATACTATAATTGGGTAGGTTTTTACTTCAAAAATGGAGATAAGGATGAATTAAAACTGGGACCTTATGTTGGCGAACCAACAGATCATACTATTATTCCATTCGGAAAAGGGATTTGCGGCCAGGTTGCAGTAAGTAATCAAAATTTTGTAGTGCCAGATGTTGCTGCACAAGACAATTATATTGCTTGTAGCATTACCGTAAAAGCCGAGATTGTAATCCCAATTTTTGTAAACAATGAAAATGTTGGGCAGATTGACATAGACTCCAACACGCCAGATCCATTTACTGAAGCCGATGAGCGATTTTTAGAGTTTGTATGTAAAGAGGTTGCAAAAATAGTTGCTTAATCTAAAAATGTTTTAGCAAAACACTGAGCGCATATTTCTATTTAAAAAGTCTTTTTACATCCCAGTTCTAATCGCCTCTACAGGATCTAATTTTGATGCTGAAATTGCTGGTATCACACCAGATATTAAACCAATTAATGTTGAAAGGAAAAAGCCTAGAAACATATTTCCAAAAGAAAGTACAAATTCAAAATTCTCACCAACAACACCATTCATTACCATTGCTATAACCCAAACAAAAAACAAACCTACCAAACCACCAACAACTGCAAGAATTACAGCTTCAAACAAAAACTGAAACAGAATAAATCGGTTTTTAGCTCCCAATGATTTTTGAATACCAATGAGGTTGGTTCTTTCCTTTACACTCACAAACATAATGTTAGCGATACCAAATCCACCAACCAATAGCGAAAACCCACTTATCACCCAACCGATTATATTTAAGGTTGCAATTATACTATCTACAAAAGACACCAATCCTGCAATTTTGTTGATGAAAAAGTTATCATCTTCATCAGCTTTGAGTCCTCTAAAAGCTCTGATTTTTTGTTTTAAAACCTGTTCAAAAGCTGCAATATCAACTCCTGCTTCTGGTTTAATAATAACTGCACCAGGAAGACCTGATACTCCTCCATTTCTAAATCGTCTTACAAAGTTTGCTGGTACATAGGCTTTATCATCTGGCGAATCACCTAAACCTGCACCTACTTTTTTAAGCACACCAATAACAGTTAATTTTCTGCCATATACACGGACTTGTTTTCCAAGAGGGTTTAGGTTATCAAAAAGATTTTCTGCTAAACCTGCACCTAAAACGATTACGGGAGCTCCGGTTTCTGACTCTAATTCAGAATAAAATCGTCCTTGTTCAACTTTAAAATCCTCTATAATATAAATATCATTCGATACTGGAGTTACATTAACACCACCAACCGTTTCTGCTTGATACCTTATGGTTTCACTTCCTCCAAATATCACATATGCAGAGGCTGCAATATTTGGCACACTTCTTCTAACAAATTCGTAGTCGTCATAATCGGTCTGAGGAAAGTTATCACGTTTCCATCGTGGTACTTCCGTTGGTCCAAAAGAAAATTTTGATAAATAAATAGTGTTCTTATCTAAACCAGAGAGACTGTCCTTTATATTTTTATCTAAAGAATCTACAGCTGCTAAAACCGCTATAATCGAAAAAATACCAACAGTAACACCTAAGAGCGATAAAAAAGTTCGCAGTTTATTGTTTCGAAGTGCACTAATTGCAAATGAAAAACTTTCTTTAAATACTCTTAAATAAACAAGCATAAGTTGGTAATTTTTAACATGAGTTAAAGATAGGACGTTTTCAACAATCTATTGTTACAAAAAACTTAAACAAACTGTTTTTAGCCCACCCTTTTTCTTTTTGATTATGTGTATTTTTGCGCCATCAAAACACAACACAGCATTATGAGCAACAAAACCATTTCATCCGCACTAATTTCCGTTTTTAGCAAAGATGGCCTAGAACCTATTGTAAAAAAACTAAATGAGCTCAACGTTACAATATATTCCACTGGAGGTACTGAAAAATTCATTAAAGATTTAGGTATTGAAGTTGTACCTGTTGAAGATGTTACCTCTTATCCTTCAATTCTTGGTGGACGTGTAAAAACCCTTCATCCAAAAGTTTTTGGTGGAATTTTAAACCGTCAAAATAACGAGAGTGATATTAATGAGTTGGCTGAGTTTGAAATCCCACAGATAGATTTGGTTATAGTTGACCTCTACCCTTTTGAAAAAACAGTAGCTTCTGGTGCTGACAATCAAGATATCATTGAAAAGATTGATATCGGAGGAATATCTTTAATAAGAGCTGCAGCAAAAAACTATGCAGATGTAACTTGCGTCTCATCAGTTAACGACTATGCTGAATTTTTAGAATTGTTGAATAACAAAGTAGGCAAAACTTCTGAAGAAGACCGAAAACACTTTGCTGCAAAAGCTTTTAATGTATCTTCTCATTATGATTCTGCTATTTTTAATTACTTCAACAAAGATCTTAAAGAACCGGTTTTAAAAATTAGTGAAACCAACGGAAAAGTATTGCGCTACGGAGAAAATCCACATCAAAAAGGATTTTTCTTTGGGGATTTTGATGCTATGTTTACAAAACTTCACGGCAAAGAATTAAGTTACAATAACTTGCTCGATGTTGATGCAGCTGTAAATTTAATTTTAGAGTTTAAAGACGAAGATCCAACTTTTGCTATTTTAAAGCATAATAACGCTTGTGGTTTTGCACAAAGAAAAACTGTTCATCAAGCTTACGTAGATGCTTTGGCAGGTGATCCTGTTTCTGCATTTGGTGGCATTTTAATTACCAATACCGAAATTGACAAAGCAGCTGCGGAAGACATCCATAAATTATTCTGCGAAGTTGTGATCGCTCCTTCATTTAGTGATGAAGCATTAGAAATCTTAAAAGGCAAGAAACATAGAAGACTTTTAATTTTAAATGACGTAGCGCTACCAAAAACAACTGTAAGAACATGTTTAAATGGTGTTTTGGTTCAAGATAAAGACAATAAAACGGATAGTTTGAACGATTTAGAAACAGTCACTAAAACGACTCCTTCATCAAGCGAACTTGAAGATTTAATATTTGCTTCAAAATTATGTAAGCATACAAAATCTAACACTATTGTATTGGCAAAAAACAAGCAGTTGTGTGCGAGTGGAACTGGGCAAACTAGCCGTGTAGATGCATTAAACCAAGCAATTCATAAAGCGAAATCATTTAATTTTGATTTAGAAGGAGCTGTAATGGCAAGTGATGCGTTTTTTCCATTTCCAGATTGCGTGGAAATTGCTGACAAAGCTGGTATAAAATCTGTAATTCAACCTGGAGGTTCAATAAAAGATGAACTGAGCATTGATTATTGCAACGAAAATAATGTATCAATGGTGTTCACTGGCACACGTCATTTTAAACACTAAACTCTTTAAAAAAAGAAATCGTTTAAAAATAAAGGTCTTTTACCGTTTCTAACAACTTTGTGAAAAACAACGAAGAAAACATCTATAAGTAAAGATATAACGTATAATTTATTACATTTACAATCAACCATAACGCATAGACTAGACTAACCCAAATAATTAATAATAGCCCATGGGATTTTTTGATTTCCTAACGGAAGAAATAGCCATAGATTTAGGAACCGCAAATACCTTAATAATCCATAATGACAAGGTTGTTGTGGACAACCCATCCATAGTAGCCAGAGACCGAATTAGCGGTAAAATCATTGCCGTTGGTAAAGAAGCCAATATGATGCAAGGTAAAACGCATGAAAACATTAAAACCATTCGTCCTTTAAAAGATGGTGTAATTGCAGATTTTGACGCTTCTGAGCAAATGATCAGTATGTTTATTAAAAACATACCTGCGTTAAAAAAGAAGTTTTTTAATCCTGCATTGCGTATGGTGGTTTGTATTCCTTCAGGAATTACTGAGGTTGAAATGCGTGCAGTAAAAGAATCTTGTGAACGTGTTAATGGGAAAGAAGTCTATTTAATTCATGAACCTATGGCTGCAGCTATTGGTATTGGAGTAGATATTATGCAACCAAAAGGAAACATGATTGTTGATATTGGTGGTGGAACAACTGAAATTGCTGTAATTGCGCTTGGAGGTATTGTTTGTGATAAATCGGTAAAAGTGGCTGGTGATGTGTTTACTAATGATATCATTTATTACATGCGTACGCAACACAATTTATATGTAGGAGATAGAACTGCTGAAAAAATTAAAATACAGATTGGTGCTGCTACTGAAGATTTAGAATTGCCTCCTGAAGATATGAGTGTTCAAGGTCGTGATTTACTAACAGGAAAACCGAAACAAGTTCAGATTTCTTATCGTGAAATTGCTAAGGCTTTAGATAAGTCTATTTTACGTATTGAAGATTCTGTTATGGAAACTCTATCCCAAACTCCTCCTGAATTAGCTGCAGATATCTACAATACAGGAATTTACTTAGCAGGTGGTGGATCTATGTTAAGAGGACTGGACAAACGTTTATCCCAAAAAACAGATTTACCGGTTTACATTGCTGAAGATCCTTTAAGAGCTGTAGTTAGAGGTACAGGTATTGTGCTTAAAAACTTACCTAAATACAAAAGCGTATTGATTAAATAAAAGTAAATAATGCAACAAATCTTTAATTTCGTTATACGAAACAAAACCTTTCTGTTGTTTTTATTGCTTTTTAGTATTGCCCTAGCCTTAACTATTCAGTCGCATTCTTACCACAGAAGCAAATTTATTAATTCTGCAAACGGACTTACGGGTGGAGTCTATGGTACTGTAAATTCTGTTGGTCAATATTTCGATTTAAAAGATGAAAATGAACTTCTTGCTGAAGAAAACAAAACTCTGAGGCAGCGTCTGTTCAATTTAGGTGTTTCCGTAGATTCCTCTTTTGTTGACTCTACATATGTGAATGGAAAATATATGGTTGTTGTAGGTGATGTTTACAAAAACAGTTATTCACTTTCTAACAACTATCTCACAATCAACAAAGGAAAAAAAGATAGTGTTCAACAAGATTTTGGAGTTATCACCTCAAAAGGTATTGTTGGCATTGTTGATAATACCTCCAAAAACTATGCTACGGTGCTTTCAATCTTAAGCAAAAAGAGTAGAATTAATGCTCAGCTAAAAGCCACTAACCACATCGGTTCTTTAACATGGAATGGCGATTCGCCAGAAACTACCCAACTCATGGATGTTTCTAAGTTTGCTCCGGTAAAAGTTGGTGATACAATTGTTACTGGAGGAGAATCTTCTATTTTCCCTAAAGGAATTGGAATAGGCACAATTAGCAGTTTTGAAACAGATATTAGTGGTGATACATACACTATACAAGTTAGGCTTTTTAATGATATGACCAACTTAGGCAAAATATATATTCTAGAAAATCTTGACAGAAGAGAAATACTGAACCTTCAAAGCACAATTGATGAATAATACTGCTGTGTCGCATATCATTCGATTTGTTTTGCTTCTTTTAGCGCAAGTTGTGATTTTTAATCATGTCAATTTTTTAGGATATATCAATCCTTATATCTATATCATTTTCATCCTTTTATTTCCTATTCGCGATACTAGATTATCCCTTCTCTTGGTGAGCTTTTTATTAGGAGTATTAGTGGATATGTTTTCCGATTCAGGAGGTGTGCATGCAGCAGCTGCAGTGACTTTGGCCTATGCAAGGCCTGTTTTACTCAAAACTTCTTTTGGTATGCTTTACGAGCATCATAACATTAAATTCAACAGTTCCGAATTGGGGAATTTAATAACCTATGTCACACTTTCTGCTGTACTTCATCATTTTATTCTCTTTTCTCTAGAGATTTTTAACATTTCGAGTATAATTTTAATACTGAAAAAAACGTTGTTTTCTAGTATCTTCACTATACTACTTAGTGTATTGCTTATAATATTATTTAGCCGAAATCGAAAATGAGAAAACTACTGCTCTTAACAACAGTTGTATTAGTTGGGATTATATTTATTGCACGCCTCTTCTACCTCCAAGTTTATGGCGATGACACTTACAATATACTTGATGACAACGCCATAAGAAAGGAATACAAATATCCTAAACGCGGTTATGTTTATGACCGAAACGGTGAACTTTTGGTGGCCAACCAACCCTCTTACGATGTTATGGTAATTCCGCGAGAAGTAAAACCATTGGATTCTGTAGAGCTTTTTGAGTTCTGTAGATTACTTAAAATATCTAAAGAAGAATACGATAAAAAACTTGCCAGAGCCACAAATTATTCACCAAGACTACCATCGCCATTTGTACCTCAACTCTCAAAAACCGATTATGCAACATTACAAGAAAAAATGCGTAAATATGAAGGTTTTTACATCCAAAAACGATCCTTGAGATCCTACCAAACATCAATTGGCGCGAATGTCTTAGGGGATTTAGGTGAAGTTAACCGTTCAACAATAAATAAAGACCCTTATTATCAACTGGGAGATTTAAAAGGAAAGCAAGGTGTTGAATTGTCTTATGAAAAAATCTTAAGAGGGACTAAGGGTGTAAAGTTTATTCAAAAAGATCGATTCAATAAAAATATAGGTCCATATAAGGATGGCATTTACGATACACTTCCTAAACCTGGCAAGGATGTAACTCTAACCATAGATTCTCAACTTCAGGCTTATGGAGAATTATTGATGAAACATAAACGTGGTGGCATTGTAGCTTTAGATCCACAGAGTGGCGAAATACTTGCCATGGTTACAGGCCCAAGTTATAATCCTAATTTATTGGTAGGTAGGGAACGAAACAAAAATTTTTCAAAATTATTCCTCGATACCATTGCAAAACCCACTTTTGACCGAGGCTTACAGGCTCAATATCCACCAGGTTCTCCTTTTAAAGTTATTAATGCGCTAATTGCTTTAGAAGAAGATGTAATTGACACAAACGATAAATTTACCTGCAGAATGGGCTATTATTATGGTGGCCGAAAACTAACAGGTTGCCATCACCACAGAAGTCCTGTTGATATGAATGCAGGCATTGCACAATCTTGCAATGCTTACTTTGTAAATATATATCGTCGTATTGTAGATAAATATGATGACGCTGGAAAAGGAATGAATATTTGGGCTGATCATGCTAAGAGTTTTGGGCTGGGCGATTTCTTAAATAACGATTTAGCCGTTGGCCGACCAGGAAGAATCCCAGATGGAGACTATTACGACAGAGCTTATGGAGATAATCGTTGGGGTTCAACTTATATTGTTTCTAATGCCATTGGTCAAGGTGAGGTTGAGGCAACACCAATTCAATTGGCAAATATGGTGGCTGCCATTGGAAATCGTGGTTATTATTTCACTCCACATATTATTAAAGAAATTGAAGGTGATACAATTCCGAGTAAATACACAACACCAAAGCATACCACAATAGATAAACGGCACTTTGAACCTGTTGTGCAAGGCATGTTTGATGTTTATAATAAAGGAACAGCTACTTATCTTAAAATTCCTGGAATTGATATCTGTGGAAAAACAGGAACTGCCGAAAACTTTATGAAAATTGATAGCGTTAAAACCCAATTAACGGATCACTCTATTTTTGTGGCTTTTGCACCCAAAGATGAGCCAAAAATTGCAATTGCCGTATTTGTTGAAAATGGTTATTGGGGAAGTAGGTTTGCAGGTAGAATGGCAAGTCTTATGATTGAAAAATATATAAATGGCAAAATTACTAGAACTGACATGGAGAACTGGATTTTAACCCATAGTTTAGAAAACGAATATAAGAAACCATACTCTGGTGAACCTTTTAAAATAAACGGACAAACTGAATTACAGGTTATTGAAAACTATGCCATATCAAACTCTAGCAATAGCGATTTAAAACAATAACCATCAATGATTAGAGAAAACAAAGGAAAATTTAATTTTGATTGGCTTACTATTATCCTGTTTTTAGCACTAGTTACTTTTGGCTATTTAAACATCCTTTCTGCTTCTCACATTGGTGAGGTTACAGATTATTTTGATACAAGCCAACCCTATGGAAAACATTTAATTTTTATTGGTCTGACCTTTGTTTTAATAGTACTCATTCTGTCCATTGAAGCCAAATTCTATGAAAATTTTGCGAGTATTATTTATGGTGTTGCCATACTCTCATTAATTGGCCTTTTTATCTTCGGGAAAGACGTAAATGGTGCGCGTTCTTGGTATGGTATCGGAAGCATGACGATACAGCCTAGTGAGTTTGCAAAGTTTGCTACAGCTTTAGCAGTTGCTAAATTTATGAGCGATTTACAGACCAATATGAAAACCATTCAAGATCAATTAAAAGCAGTTACGCTGATAATGCTTCCCGCTTTATTAATATTACTTCAAAATGATGCTGGTAGTACTATAGTTTACACCGCTTTCTTTTTTGTTTTTTACAGGGAAGGTTTACAAAAAACTTATTTAGCAGTTGCCATTTCTGTTATTGTTCTTGCTGTATTAGGATTGAAATTCGGTGTTGTAATTACAGCTTTAATAGCAGGTGCTATTATTTTCGGACTATATTTTACAAGAAAGAAAAAGAAAAACTCACTTTTTCAATATGTCCTTATTTTTCTGATCTGTATTGGTTTTTCGTATGGAGTAAAAATGTTTTATGAACACGGATTAAAAGTGCATCAACAGAATAGAATCAGTTTATGGTTACGGCTTGAAAAAGATCCCGTAAAGCTGGAACGCATGAAAAAAGCCGAAGCTTACAATCTCATTCAATCAGAACAAGCTATAAGTTCTGGCGGCTTTTCAGGCAAAGGTTTTTTGCAAGGCACAAGAACCACCGGAAAATTTGTGCCAGAACAACATACGGATTATATTTTTAGTACTGTTGGTGAAGAATGGGGATTTTTAGGCAGTAGTTTTGTGGTGTTATTATTTGTAGCATTAATTATACGGGTGTTATATCTCTCAGAATCACAAAAATCGTTGTTCAGTCGCGTGTATGGTTATAGTGTGGCTTCCATATTGTTTGTTCATTTTACCATTAATATTGGCATGGTAATGGGCTTGATACCTACAGTGGGTATTCCGCTACCCTTTTTTAGTTATGGTGGCTCGGGACTTTGGGGCTTTACCATTTTATTATTTATTTTTATTAAGCTTGATAGCAATAAAATCAATGAATGGTAATATATAACCTGTCTCTTATACACATCTGACGCTGCCGACGACTCCTTACGTGTA
>CAJXVG010000112.1 GCA_913061495.1 uncultured Winogradskyella sp. | reverse complement strand
CGAGATCAGCCTCGGTCTCGTGGGCTCGGAGATGTGTATAAGAGACAGGTCCCAACAACGTGCAAAAGCAGTATCAGATTATTTAATTTCGCAAGGTCTATCCAGATCTAGAATAAAATCCTTTGGACTTGGGAGTTCACAACCAAGGCAAAATAATAATACAGAAAAGGGAAGACAAGAGAATAGACGTGTTGAATTTAAATTGATAGATAATTAACTTTGGCAAAAAACGACCCATACGCAGCATTGCGCTATAAAGAATTCAATATATTTTTATTGGTGCGTTTTGCATTGGTTTTTGGTTGGTCCATGCAATTTATTGTAATTGAGTGGCAGGTCTATTCTTTAACTAAAGATCCATTATCCTTGGGTATTATTGGTCTTATGGAAATAATTCCGGCTTTAAGCATGGCGCTTTTTGCAGGGCATATAGTAGATCAGAAAGAAAAGCGAAACTTACTAGCCATTTGTATAGCTGCATTTTCTTTAATTAGTTTTGGACTCTTTTGGCTTACATCACCTCAAATCACTGAATCTTGGACTCAAAAAAACATTTTATATTCAATTTATGCATTGGTGTTTTTCGGTGGATTTTTGCGTTCTTTTTTTGGACCAACAATCTTCTCTTTAATTGCTTTAATTGTACCAAAAAAAATCTATCCCAATGCTGCGACTTGGAGCAGCTCAACTTGGCAAATGGCTTCGGTTTTAGGTCCAGCTTTTGGTGGCCTATTTATTAATTGGATTGGCGTACATTGGTCCTTGTGCATTATTTTTGGATTGGTGGTATTCTCGTTTGTTGTATTACTTCAAATTCCCAAAAAACCAATTTTGAACCCTAAAATAGGTGAACCAGTTATACAGAGTTTAAAGGAAGGCTTAAACTTTGTTTTTAAAACCAAAGCTATTTTAGGTGCATTAACCTTAGATATGGTTGCAGTGCTTTTTGGTGGAGCAGTGGCTTTATTGCCTGTATTTGCACAAGATATTCTTAAAGTTGGTCCAGAAGGTTTTGGTGTTTTACGAGCAGCTCCTGCCGTTGGTGCTTTTTTAACCATGTTAATTACAGCCTATATTCCTATTAGTAAAAATGCAGGAATGAAACTATTGGCGGCAGTATTCGGTTTTGGGATTTGTATCATAGTTTTTGGGGTTTCATCAATATTCTGGATTTCAGTTGTGGCCTTGTTCTTTAGTGGAGTAACCGATGGTGTCTCAATGGTGATACGTCAAACCATTCTTCAGTTAAAAACTCCAGATCAGATGCGTGGTCGCGTATCATCTGTAAACTCAATGTTTGTTGGGTCGTCTAATGAACTAGGTGCGTTTGAAAGTGGTGTAACAGCAAAATTAATGGGAACGGTTACAGCTGTAGTTTTTGGAGGAACAATGACATTGATAACAGTTGTTACTACAGGCTTGGTTTCTCCGTCGTTTAGGAGGTTAGATTTAACCGAGGATATGGAGGCAAATGAAAATGAGGATTAAATTTGTGACACTAATTTTATGGATACAAAACTATTCCCAAGTCTTTAATTCAAAATTTCCACCATCAAAAACTCCATATGTGTAATATTGAATCCAATCTCCAAGATTAATATATTTTGAAGTCTCGTTTAATTTGATTTCTAATGGCAAATGTCTATGACCAAAAACAAAAAAGTCACGATGTTTGTCTTCATTTTTTTTCCTGCTATAAAGAGCTAACCATTCATTTTCTTCTCCTAAAAATGTGGCATCGTCATCACCAGAAATCAATCTGTTTTTCACAGATAAATGTTGTGCAATTTTAACTCCGATATCAGGATGCACCCATTTAAATATCCATTTAAAGAATGGATTTGTGAACACTTTTTTCATACGTTTATATCCCTTGTCTCCAGGCCCTAAACCATCACCATGTCCAATAAAAAAATCAGTATTATTAAGCTTAAATTCTTTTGGTTTATGATATACAGGTATGCCAAGTTCTTCTTCAAAATAACCATCCATCCACAAATCATGATTACCAACAAAATAATGAATAGGAATACCTGAGTCAGTGATTTCCGCCAATTTTCCTAATGTTCTGGCAAAGCCTTTGGGTATTACGGTTTTGTATTCGAACCAAAAATCAAATAGATCTCCAAGTAGAAAAATAGCAGCAGCATCGTCTTTAATTTCGTCTAACCAGGCTACAAATTTCTTTTCGCGAGGTCTAGAGGCGTTGCTTGTTGGTGCACCAAGATGATTATCTGATGCGAAATAGACTTTTTTTCCTGAGGGAATTTCTATGTGCTTAGAATCAATCATTGTCACTAGCATACCATTCTGCAAAACTGGTCGATGTTTCTTGAAGTTTTAATGAGTGAAGTTTTATGTTTTGTGGTAAACGTAATTTTATTTTTTCTGCAAAATCAATGACCATCATTTCACTAGTAGGTTGATAATTAACCAATAGTACATTGTGGTCTCTGTCCTCTAATTCCTTTGCCAATTCTACATGAGGTGTATTTTTATTAAAAACGGTTGCATGATCAAAAACATCAACAACTTCTTCTTTTACAATCTTTTTTAGATCGGTAAAATCTATTACCATCCCAAACTTTACATGAGATGTGTCTGAAATTGGAGTCCCAATAACCGTAACATCTAAGCGATAACTGTGACCATGCACATTTTTACACTTTCCGTCGTAACCATATAGAGCATGGCCAGTTTCAAAAGAAAACTGTTTTGTAATACGTATGTTGCTCATTATCGTCTTTTGTTTCGGTTATAGAAATAGACCACAATTAGAACTATTCCTAAAATTAAGAATAATCCGTTACCTCCCAAAAAGCCTAGAATATCCATAGCTATGATTTAATATCTTAATATCGGCCAAATTTAAGTGTTTTGTGCAAGGGATTTGAATGTTTTGCGGAATTTTATGATTAATGGCAATCCACGAGCAATGATCCAAAGGGTGAAAGCTATAAATATGCCATAGAGTTTTAAGTCTAGATAATCTGTGTATAATACCACAGGAATAAATACAATTAATGTTGAAAACAAGAGTACATTTCGGAGGTATTTCATCTTACCTAATCCTTTAAACACACCATCAAAAATAAATGCTAATGCACAGAGTGGTTGCATTGCCAGTATAATCCAAAACACCTTATAAAATTCATTTAGTACTTCTTCATCATTGCTAAAAATGTTTCCAATAGGATAATAAAAAATTGAGCCTATTATTGCAATAATAATACCTACTATGATACCGTATTTTATTAATTTATTACTCAAATCTATAAGTGTTTCGTAAGCCTTTGCACCCAATAATTTACCAGAGAGAATATTACCAGCACTCGCATAGCCATCAATTAAAAAGGCTCCTAAAAACCAAAGATTAATAGCCACAGTGTAAGCAGCAATGTAATTTTCGCCATATTTTGTAGCAAAACTTGTGGCGAAATATAAAGCAAGGTTTAACGCAATGGTTCGGACAAATAAATTTAGAATCATTAATGTAAAACGCTTAATTTCTGGATTAAAGGGAAGCTTGGCAATTATAGGAATATCTGTTTTTTTCAGAATATAAAAAGCCGAAATAACAGCCATTAAAACTTGAGCTAAAACACTGGCATAAGCAGCTCCTTTAATATGCATAGCGGGAATTAATCCATCAATACCATAAACCAAAATAAAATCGAAAACAATATTTGAAGAAGCTCCAACAATAGCAATTAGCATTGGATAATATGTGTTTTGCAAACCTCTAAACGTACCGAAAACTGCAATAGTAAATAGGGTGAAGGGAAAACCAAAAACCCTAATTCTATAATAATCTACGCTATATGCTAAAATTTCACCCGATGCGTTATAGAGCTTAAAAATAGATTCGGCAAAAGGAAATGTGGTAACAATAATCACCAAGCTCAAGGAAGTTATAATAAAAATTGCTTGGGCAGGCAGGTTTTTAACCTCTTCTAGCTTATTGGCTCCAAGGTATTGCGAAACTATGGATGAGATTGCGCTTCGGGTTTGGCCTAAAACCCAAATGAGCATAGACAAAAATGTAGTTACTATACCAACAGCAGCTAAAGATACAGTGGCATTTTCTTCCATATTACCGATTATAGCCGCATCTGTCAAAGATAAAATAGGCTCTGACACACCTGCTATTAATGCGGGAATGGCAAGTTTATTAATTTGTGTTAATGTAATAGCTGGTGTATTCAAAGGACTAATTCGTAACAATAAAAAGGAAATTCACTTTGTTTCGGAAAGTAAATATCTCCCAATCTTTTATAGCCGCGAAGTTCGTAAAACTTTTGGTTTCTTTTGTTCTTAGAAAAGGTATCTAATCTAATAGAGCTATAGTTGTTTTCTATGGCAAACGTTTCGGCAAAAGACATAAGTTTTTGGGCAAAGCCTTTTGCTTGGTATTCAGGATGAATTGCTAACCTATGAATATAAACATTGTTTTCATTTTTTGTCAGCCATTTAATAGGAATATATTCCTCGTCCATTAACGTTGAAACCACAATACTTCCAATGATTTTATCACTGTCTAGTAATACATAAAGTTCATTTCGTTTTAGGTCATTAAGAAAAGCGTTTTTGGTCGGGTAATTTTCATTCCATTGATAAATGCCTTTGGCTATCATTGCTTTAGCGCAGGCCTTGGTCATATTTAAAATAGCGTCAATATCTGTTTGTTCCGCCTTACGAATCATTTATAATATGTATTTTTGTTTCAAAATTTTCAAAGATGAAAACGATATTAGTTCCTGTTGGGTCTTCAAAAAACGCAAAATCACATTTACAATATGCCGTAGATTTTGCAAAAGCTTTCGGTGCCAAGGTTTACGTGGTTCAAATATATAACGTTTACACAAAAGCTGGTACTATGATTAAGGTAGACCACATTTTAGAACGTGAATCTAAATCATTTTTAGAAGACCATGTGGCTTCAATAAATAAAAGAGGAGTTGAGATACACACCAAAACCTTTAAGGGAAAACTCATTGATACATTAGAAAAAGTTTGCAATGCGTTGGATGTGGATTTAATTATTTTAGAGCCACGCACCAACTCGGTTAAGGACGAAGTGTACTTGGGTAAAACTTCAGGGAAAATCATTAAGCGGACACAAATACCAGCTTTAATTGTCCCTGAAGGCTATGCTTACAAGCCTATCGTAAAAATATTAATTGCATTAAAATCTGCTATTGTAAAACGCGAAGGTGTTTTAACTCCGTTGGTTTCTATTAAAAATCAGTTTAAAGCGGTTGTAAATATTTTATTGGTAAAAACTGGTTTTCATAATGAAGAGGATTTTATACTTAATGATGAATTGAAGGGCATGATTACTAACAGTACAGTTGCAGAAAGCCCTACAACCTTTCAGGCCGTATTAGAACATGCTAAGGAAAATCATCCAGATTTATTATGTGTAGTAAGAAGAAAGCGTGGGTTTTTTAGTAAACTATGGGAAGAGGATACAATTTTGAAGAAAGATTTCCACAGTACTAAAATGCCAGTATTGGTGTTGAGTGGATTAAAATAATTATAAAGTAAATTATTTGGGACATTAGCCCGCCTGAACGAATTCATTCGGGCAGGCTCAGTTGACCAGAGCTACAAAAACAAGTTCTTATGTTTACGGTTTATATTATTTATAGCGATAAATTTGATAGATATTATACAGGCATGACTTCAGATCCTATTGGTAGGCTTACAGCTCATAATGCAGGAAGCGTAAAGTCAACAAAACCATATAAGCCTTGGAAGTATGTTCATGAGGAAATTTTTCCTGAAAGAATAGAAGCTAGAAAACGAGAAAAATATTTGAAATCTGCTGCAGGGAGAAGATGGAGAAATAGTAATTTGGGGCATTAGCTCAGTTGGCTAGAGCGCTACGCTGGCAGCGTAGAGGTCATCGGTTCGAATCCGATATGCTCCACAATTCTCAATTATTTTGTTTTATTTATATAGCACATAAATCCTAAAGTTGGTAAACAGTGCTGTTGTAATATCCAAAAGATTCTAATCTTTTTTAAATCCACGATGTACTTAATTTAAAGGCATAAAATTCTTTACGCAAATCACCTATTTGATTAAACCATTGGTTTTCAATAAATTGTGTAATATTTAGAAAAAAATAGAGCTTGCTAAAACTTCCAATTGATGGTTCAGGATAGTTTCTAAGACAAAATCATTGTAAATTTGTCTTTAAAAAGCTCAAAATTATAGACAAAAATCATTTTTTTGTAAGTAAAAACTCTTAAAAAATTGCTGTTAAGCTATTTTTTTGTATGTTAGCAGCAGTTTTAATGCCCCTACATGAAACGACTACTATTAATAACCTACTTGATAGCATCTACTTTATATGCTCAAAAACCAGCTTTCAACCCTGAAAATTCTGCTGGTGAACTTTATGAATATTCTGAATTTACAAAATTAGATAACTCAGGCTTATCTATAGATAATGTTGTAAAAAATTCAACCTTAAAATACAATGATTTAAGTTCAGCAAATCATGATTTTGGTTTTACTTCGGATACTTATTTGGTGAGATTTAAACTTGCAAATTCTACAAATGATAATAAAACCTATTATTTAGAAACAGCAAGGCCAATAACAGATATTGCCAATCTATATCAACTTGGAGAGACAATCCATAAACACAAAAGTGGTGATCAAATTCCTTTTGAAGATAGGGATGTTGCACACAGGCAGACGGTTTTTAAAATAGAATTGCCTGCCCAAAGTGAACAACAGTTCTATATGGAGTTAAAGAGTGATGGTGAAACCATAAACTTACCGCTTAATCTTTTAACACAGGCTGAGTTTATAAACGATAATTATAAACAACAACTGTTTTTAGGTCTGTTTTATGGTGTTTTACTTTTAGCTGGTTTAGTTTATCTCTTTTTCTATAAGAGTTTAAAAAACAAAGCCTTTTTGTATTATGGGTTGTATGTGTTCTCAATAGCATTAATGCAATCAGCATTAGATGGGTTTATCTATCAATATGTTTTTTCAAATGGAGGTTACTTTAATAGTAAGATGGTTTTAATAGCTGCTATTTTCTCCAATTTTTATCTTTTGAAATATTGTGAGTATTTTTTGGAAGTACGAAAACAATTACCGCAATTCAAAAAATTCTATACTATTATTTATGTGCTTTTAGCAGTGTTTTTTACTATGTTGTTCATTAGCCCTAAAACCCTAGAATTAGCTTATCCTTTATGCAATCTTAATGGTTTACTGAGCTTAATATTAATACTTGTTACCGTGTTTACAATGCGATACAAAAAAATCTATGTAGACCCGTATTTTTCAATAGGTATTTTCTTTTTGGTAATAGGTCTTTTAGGATTTGTAATGAACAATTTGGGTGTTTTGCCGAATAATTTTATAACATTAAATAGCTCTAAGTTTGGTTCTGGGTTTGAAGTTATATTCCTCTCGTTATCAATGACCAATTTGATTAGGAAATTACGAGAGGACAAGGAAGAATCCCAAGAGGTAGCCTTAAAAAAATCTGAAGAAATCAGTGAATTAAAGACTTATTTCATGTCTAACATTAGCCATGAGCTTAGGACTCCTATTAATGCAATAATGGGTTTAGTGGAAACTGAACTTTCTGACGGTTCTTCTGATATTGAGGACAGAAAAAAGTACCAGGTTATTAAAAACGCATCCATAAGCTTACTTAGTAGCGTAAACGATATTTTGGACTTTGAAAAGATCGAAAAAAATGAACTTGTTTTAAAACATGAAGAATTCAACCCTTCAATAGCCTTAAACCAAATAAGCCAAAATTGGAAGACGGAAGCTAATAAAAAAGGATTAGATTATAGTTTTGAAATGGCAGCAGATATACCAACTAAGGTTTCTGGTGATGCAGATCGATTTATACAAATTGTTAACAACGTACTTGCTAATGCTGTAAAATTCACCAATAAAGGTAGCATTAAATTTGAATTGAAGTGCTTAAGAAAGCCAAATAAGGTTTCAGTGTTCAACTTTCACATTTCAGATACAGGAATTGGAATGAACGAAGATGGAAAACTCAATGTGTTTGATAGTTTTAATCAAATGCGATTAAATCACAAACGGCAATTTGGAGGCATTGGTTTAGGACTTACCATTGTAAAACATCTTGTAGATTTGTTTGAGGGCACTATAAAAATTGAAAGTGAAATAGATAACGGTACAGATGTATTCATAGAGATTCAGTTAAAAGAAATAAACAAACCAAACTTTACAGATCTTGATTATAGTGGTGACTTTATTGAACAACCTATCCATGTTCTCATTGTTGAAGATAACAAGATGAACCAAATGGTAATGCGAAAATTATTAAATAGCCTAAACAATGTTACCTTCTCCGTTGTCAATAATGGACAAGAAGCTATTGATACGCTAAAACAAGATGTTTATGATTTAGTTTTAATGGATTTACAGATGCCAATTATGGATGGTTATGAGGCTACAAGCTTAATTAGAAGTGGAACACTTGGTAAAACAATAGGCAAAATACCAATTATAGCTGTAACAGCTGATGCAATGGATGAAACCAGACAGCGTGTTTTAGAGTTGGGAATGAATGATTACATGACTAAACCTGTTAAAAAAGACTTACTGTACGAGAAAATTAAAGAATGCTGTAAAAAAGGTAAACTCCGCGTGGCATAATTAGTTTTTAGCAAGAAATTCAATGATGTTATTACTCACCTCATCAAGTTCTTTAGAAAGATTCTTGTGCTCCCAAGGATGTTTTGTATTAAAAACATGGTCTGCATTTTTAATAATTTTAAAAACACTATTTGGTTTCCATTTATGTATGTTTTCTGCTTCATTAATACTAACTGAGGTATCACTATCACCATGAATTATTAAAAGCGGAACTTTCAACTTTTTTACCGCAGACTCAATATGAAGCTTTTCTTTATTCGCTATAAAATCTTCATAAAATTGAATGTAATGCGGCATTTTCTGTTTTGTTCTACCGTTTAGCACATATTTCACACCTTTATCTTTCCAGGCTTTTAAATCACCTGTTGTAGAACTTCGTTTTTCAAAATTGCTGACACTTGCTAATGTTATCACTGACTTCACCCTAGCATCTCCAGCCGATTTCAACAATACAATACCTCCACCGCGACTGTGGCCAATTAAATTAATTTTATCTGTATCCACACACTGATTATTTTTAAAATGATTTTGTACCCAGTTTAAAACATCTTCTAAATCCTCTAATTCTTTGGTGTAGTTATTATTTCCAAAAGCTTCCAAATCTGGAAAATCAATTGGGTTTTCAACAGTTCCTCCATTGTGTGAAAAGTTGAATTTCACAAAGCAAAATCCAGATTTTGAAAT
>CAJXVG010000111.1 GCA_913061495.1 uncultured Winogradskyella sp. | reverse complement strand
TGTCGCCCAAGAACTTTGAGAAATACTTTTGTTGGCTCATATAGTCCACATTGTTTTCAAATAGCGAAATCGAGAATGCCACCATTTCATCCGTTGAAAGTGTCTTCTTCGTATCGATATATTTCGTTTCACGAATCATCTGCACAACTTCTTCAAACTGCTTGTTGTTCTCTATTTGCTTCTTCCGGATTTCCCTTTCATTGATTTTTATTATTTGTTCTTCAGGGGTACAATCCGCCATTTTTCTGTTGGCCAATGGTGCTGAATAATCTGTTGATTCATCTTTTGTTTTTTCAACAATTTTTATGAAGACTTCTTTATTCCTATACGTTTCAGGATGGAACAAAATGCCATTGACAAATCCATTTTCTTTCGCTGAACTATATTCTTTCAATGCTTCATTATAATTCTGCATTGCTTCATCCAATTCTACCTTTAATTCATCTTCAGAATAATCATAATGCTGATACTCTTTCTGAATAGCTTCGATTGTTGGCTCAATAGGATTCTCTATAATTTCAACATCATCCACCAGATATACTGTTAATCCATTCTTTTCTAATTGCGATATTATGAGCTGATTGTTTTCGTCATCTGCCCAATACTGTCGTATTTCAGGAATTAATAGGATATTCTCTTTCTTGGATTTTTCAATCAAGTTCAAGAACGATTTGTTTTTCTTAGTTTCAAAACAGGCTGATTTTGTACAGACCATTTTTCCTTCGCCGAACAGATTGCCTTGATTTGCAGCATTGAACGGACATTCCACACAAGACCCAGCTTTTGGGACCAATTTTTTATCGGCTACATCAAAAGATGCTTTTTCCAAATCATAGGTCTGGTCTTTAATCATCCTATTTATTTGATGTGCATTAAAATCCTCGCCCATCGTTTCTAACATCATCTGTTGTTCTTCCGGTTCAAAGAGTGCTACACCTACACCCAATGATATGGTCATTTCGCCATTGCGTACAAATTGCTTGAAACCATCAATCAGTCCAGCCAATTTTAAGCGTTGTCTGATAAAGTTATCCGTTCTTCCCAATCGCTTCGCAATTTCGGTAGGTGCATATTTCTCACTTAGGTAAGCAATCGCCTCGGCTTCTTCGGTAGGCTCTACATCCTGCCTTTGCAGATTCTCGATAATTTGAACTTCCAAAACATCATTGTTCTCATAAGTTCTAACGATACAGGGTACAGTCTTTTTTCCTGCCAATTTACTTGCACGATAGCGGCGTTCGCCCATCACGATGATGTAATGTCCATTTAATTGCCTGACGGTAATCGGTTGCAACACACCGTGCTTTTCGATACTCTCGGAAAGCTGCTGCAACGCATCTTCGTTAAAAGTCTTTCTCGGCTGTTCAAGGTCAGGCTTGATTTTGCCTAACGGCAAGTTCTGAATTTTAAGTGCGGATGATTTCTTTCCGTTTACTTCTTTCTTGACAGTAGATTTCGCTCTACTGCGCTTCTTTGTGGTACTCGCTTTTGTTGTCATAATACTCAATTTTTGATTAAACAATATTTGAGCAGAAACCAAACGGAAGATAAAATCTTGGCTCAAAAGGAAACGGAATAAATGAGTAGGGGCTTAAGCGTTGGTTTTATGCCGTAGTCTTTTGATGGAAGTATTTTACGAGTTTACCTTGCGTGTATATTGTATGATAATAAACCCCTCTAACGAAGAACTGAGGTTGAGATAACCTAAAATTTATTAATCCTCAATACAGAAAATAGTATTTGGTATCAAATGAAAGGATATAGTATTAAAGTCAATTCGGTTCTGAAAAAAGACAAAATGTTGTACCTATGTTGTACCTGAGCATAAAAAAAGCCGAGATTTTCATCTCAGCTTTTTTTGTACCGAAGGCGGGAATCGAACCCGCACGCCTTGTGAGCAATGGATTTTGAATCCATCGTGTCTACCAATTCCACCACTTCGGCTTATTATTTTGCGCTATTTCAAATTTGGATTTTGAATCCAGCGCGTCTACCAATTCCGCCACTTGAGCAATTTTGGATTGCAAAAATAGCAAATAATTTCTGTCAACCAATTAAAATTACTAGGTTTTATGCTTTATGTAGCAAAATAATTTTCTAAATTTGAGGCCTATTATAAGCATCATCTAATTTCTTTTAAATCCCTGAGAACAAATGCCATCGGAATTCACAGAAGCTAAAATTTTTACGTGTTCACAAAGTCAATATTTAGCAGAACAAATTGCCAAAGCCTATGGAGTAAAACTAGGTAACGTAATCACATCTACATATAGTGATGGTGAGTTTCAGCCTTCTTACGAAGAATCTATAAGAGGTACACGTATATTTATAATTGGCTCTACACATCCTGGTCCACAGAATTTAATGGAAATGTTATTGATGATTGATGCTGCCAAACGCGCATCAGCAAGGCACATTACAGCTGTAATGCCTTACTTTGGTTGGGCAAGACAAGATAGAAAAGATAAACCGAGAGTGCCCATTGCAGCTAAATTAGTTGCTAAAATGCTTGAAGCTGCTGGCGCAACACGTATTATCACTATGGATTTACATGCGGATCAAATTCAAGGGTTCTTTGAAAAACCTGTAGATCATTTATTCGCTTCAACTGTATTTTTACCTTATTTAAAAAGTCTAAATTTAGATAATCTTACCATTGCCTCACCAGACATGGGAGGTTCTAAACGTGCTTACGCCTATTCAAAAGCATTAGAGAGCGATGTGGTAATTTGTTACAAACAACGTGCTAAAGCCAATATAATATCCCATATGGAACTTATTGGAGATGTTACAGGTAAAAATGTAGTTTTAGTAGATGATATGGTTGATACAGCTGGTACACTAACTAAAGCCGCAGATTTAATGATGGAACGAGGTGCATTAAGCGTAAGAGCAATTTGTACACATCCTATTTTATCTGGGAATGCTTATGAAAGATTAGAAAAATCCAAACTTGAAGAACTGATTGTAACCAACTCTATTCCTCTTAAACAAGAAAGTAAAAAACTACGCGTACTGAGTTGTGCTGATTTATTTGCTGAAGTAATGTACAACGTACACCATAACAAATCTATAAGCAATAAGTTTGTGATGTGATTTCATTTTAGAAGCGTTTATATTATATATTAAAAACTTTAATCTTCATAATTAGAGTTTTTTACTATAATGATTTAAAAAATTACTGTACAAACAATAGACTTTTCATTTTATATTTCTAAATTTGCACCCCTCAAAATGAGGAAATTAAATTTTTATTAAACAAAACTTTTAAAATGAAATCAATTACAATCGATGGATCTCAAAGAGAAAGCGTAGGCAAAAAGTCAACAAAAGCCTTACGTAATGCTGGTCAGGTTCCTTGCGTATTATACGGAGGAGAAGCTAAGCCAGTTCATTTTACTGCGCCAGAGCTAGCGTTTTCAAAACTCGTGTACACACCAAATGCGCATACAGTTGTGATTAAACTAGATAATGGTGACACTTTTGATGCTGTAATGCAAGACATACAGTTTCACCCTGTAACAGATAACATTATGCACATAGATTTCTATGAAATCTATGAGGATAAGACAATCACTATGGAAATTCCTGTTAAAACAATAGGTGCGTCTAAAGGTGTTTTAAACGGAGGAAACTTAAGAATGCCATACCGTAAATTAAGAGTTAAAGCAATCCCTTCAAAATTACCAGATTTTATTGAGATTGATATAACGCCTTTAAAAATCGGAGACAAGGTTCTTATTGAAGAATTGAAGAATGACGATTACGATTTAATTCACCCTGATAACACTGTTGTTTGTCAAGTAAGACGTAGTAGATTAGCCGTTGTTGATGTTGAAGAAGATGAAGATGAAGATCTTGAAGGAGAAGAAGGAGCAGAAGCAGGTGATGTACCAGCAACAGAAACTGATGACGTTGCCGCAGTGAAAGACGAATAGATAAAATCTATTTCTAGATATTTTAAAAAGCATTCTGTTTCAGAATGCTTTTTTATTTTTACATAAAATTAAAACTATGCTTGGATTACTGAGAAAATGGTTTAACTCAACAGTAAAAACTGAGCAAAAGAAAGAGGACACAATGAAAAAATTTTTAATTGTAGGCTTAGGGAATATTGGCGAAAAATATGCTGAGACAAGACACAATATTGGTTTTAAAATCTTAGATCATATTGCTGAAAATGAAACCTTAACTTTTGAAACCCTAAAACTTGGTGATGTCGCTACTTTAAAGGTGAAAGGAAGAAACCTTATTTTATTAAAACCAAGCACGTATATGAATTTAAGTGGTAAAGCTGTAAAGTATTGGTTAGAAAAAGAAAAAATTCCTTTAGAGAACTTATTGGTAGTTACAGATGATCTCAATCTACCATTTGGGACATTCCGCTTAAAAACAAAAGGTAGTGATGGAGGACATAATGGATTGAAAGATCTACAAGATAAGCTTCAAACTACTAAATACAACCGTTTTAGGTTTGGTATTAGTGATGCCTTTAGTAAAGGGCGACAAATAGATTACGTACTTGGAGAATGGGATAGTGAGGAAAATTCAAAATTAAAAGAACGATTAAAAACCTCGGCAGAATTGATTAAATCTTTTGCCTTAGCAGGTGTAAACAATACCATGAATGAGTTTAATGGAAAATAATAAAGACCACTAGAATGCGGTCTTTATTATTTATAGATAAGAAGTTTAGTTCTATTTTTTAAAGTTAAACCTTACTAATATTTCATGTGTTCCATTACTGTTATTGTTTATTTCATCTCTCGTGGAGCTTTCGTATGCATAACCAATATCCATCCAATCAGCAAGATTTATCATCATTAAGCCACTAATGGCGGCATCTGTTCTGTATGCTGTACCAACTTCAAAACGCTTATAAAATCTGAATGCCGCAGTAATATCGGCTGATAATGGGGAACCGCTTACGTATCTTATCATTGCTGAGGGTCTAAATTCAGTATTTTCATTCAAACTGAAATTATATCCTCCTGAAAGATAAACATGTGCTTCCTCTGTTGCTTGGGTTACCCTACCGTTAGATTCATCAATTCGCTCACTTGAAAGAATACTTGGTACTGATAAGGATACAAAATAATCATCGTGCATTAAATAAGCACCTGCTCCAAAGTTTGGTTTAAATCCTGTATCAATGTTATTTAAAGCAGGATCACTCTGAAAACCCAAGTTTGCTAAGTTATCCCTATCAATACTATAAGTTCCACCACCAGCTTTTAACCCTAAAAATAAATTTGCAGTTTCAGAAACTGGTAAACGATAAGAGAAATCAATATTGAAACTCGTTTGGTTTTCAATAAAAACTTGATCGTTTACCACAGATAACCCAACACCAATTCTATTACCAATAGGCTGACTGTAAAAGAAACTTTTTGTCTCAGGTGCATCTTGGACGTTAATCCACTGACTTCTAAAACTCAATGTTAAACTTGTATTTCCATCTGCACCAGCATATGCAGGGTTTATAACATTCATTGTATATCTGTATAGCGAATAGTTGGGTTCTTGTTGAGCATATATTGTCCCAAAAAAAAGAATGGCAACTATTTTAAATATATTTTTATAAAAGTTCATTGTGTTTATTTTATTTAAGTTTTATATGCTTCTAAAGTGTTAAATAGATCCAACCTGTTAGCATTGTAGTTCCATCTCCGTTTTGGTCTATTTGGTAGTAATATGAACCTGTCGGTAGAGTATTGCCATTATATGTCCCTTCCCAGGTGTTATCATAACCTACTGTACTAAAGACTTCATTTCCCCATCGGTTAAACACTTTAACTTTAGCATTTGGAAAACGATCTGTATTCAATATGGTCCAGGTGTCATTTATAGTGTCACCATTTGGCGTTAACACATCATTTACAATCATTCCGTCACAACGATCACCTACGCCATTTCCGTCCATATCAGATTGATCTGGGTTAGCATCAAATTGGCAATTATCCTCAACATCTAATACTGAGTCGTTGTCATCATCATCATCGCATACATCTCCCAAACCATCCATATCATTATCTGCTTGATCTGTATTAGCCATGAAGGGGCAATTATCAGCTTCATTTAAAATTCCATCTCCATCTCTATCTTCATCACAAACATCACCTACACCGTCTCCGTCCACATCTGATTGATCCGTGTTTGCAGACAATGGACAGTTATCTTCATCGTTCAATATGCCATCTCCATCAATATCATCATCACAAACATCTCCTAACCCATCTCCGTCCAAATCAGCTTGATCTGTATTTGCGGTAAATGGACAGTTATCTTCGTTATCTAAAATTGTATCATCATCATTATCATTATTTTCTTGTGGACTTCCACAAATTTCCAAGGTCCAACTATCAATTTGACCTATATCATCACCTACATTGTCCGATACATTTAAGGTCCAGTTGCCATCAGATAATCCTCCAATTAAAGCTCCCAAATCTTCATCTGGTACAAATGTTCCGGTAAATGGAGCCGAGCCATTTTCAATTAAATCGGTGGCATCACTATCAAAAACAGTATCAATATAATTTTCAGTATTGTTAGCACCATTTCTGTTAGATAATACTATTTGTGTTCCGTTTGGTGCTATTAAGGTTAAGATTAAATCATTGACCCAAGTATGGGTGATATTTACAGTAACATTCACGTCTGTAATAAGGGTAGTTGTTGGAACGTTTATTGTAGAACCAACACCTGTAGAATTATTATCAGGAATATTAACAGGCGTATCCGTTGATTCATATAATGTACAGAAGATATTAGCCGTAGTAAAACTTGCTTGGTAATACTCTCCGGCACCACAGTCATTCACACCTCTTAAACGCCAAAAATACTCTGTAACGATATCTAAAGTTGTGGCTGTAAAGCTATTTTCGTTTACAACTCCACCTGCCACGATATTGGTGAAAGCTGCATCAGTTGCAATATCTATTTCATAAGATGTTGCATTTACGTCCGTATCCCAAGAAAATACAGCTTCATCTGCTGGAACATCTGTTGAACCATCTACTGGAGTTAATAGATTTAGGGTTGCAAGATTTGCGTCATATACATTAAATTCTACATCGGCTGTTTTAGTAATTGTGCCAGAAGTCCCTTCTATAGTAAATGGATAATTACCAACAGCTAAAGTTCCTGTTCCTGAAACTGTGACAGTAACATTGGTAGCGTCTGCTGTTGCCGTGGCAGGATTAAACGTTGCTGTGGCACCTGTTGGTAAGCCTATTGCACTAAAAGTTGTGGTATCCGTAAATCCTAAAAACGTATTATATGTAAAGTTATAAACCGCATCCTCTGGTGTACAAATATCAACTACTGTTTCTTCAACATTGAAAACAAACTCTGATTCTTGAATTGAAAAGTTAGTTGAATTGATTGCATAAAATATATTATTGTTTCCTTCAACCTTAACTCTTGCTGTAGATGTATCTCCACCTGTGATTGGTACATTTACAATTGCAGATCCATTATTAGGAACGTCTGTTGCCATAACAAATGGATAAGTAAACCCACCATCTGTTGATAAAAGTATATTTACAGTTGGTGTATTTACGGCTCCAGCATCAGTACCAGCAACATCCCAAGTTACAGTTTGGTTTGAGCCAGCATCCCAAGTAATATTAGTTGTTTGAGAGGTTACAACAAAAGGACCTGCTGAACCGTCAACATTTACCGTCATAGTATCAAAATCACTTTGAGGCATTTGCCCTACTCCATTAGCTTCACTTCTATCTCTCACTGTTAAAGCAAAGTTTAGAGTTCTTGTTACATTAGAAACCGTTTCCCACGATGAGTTATCTGCCGTAATACCTGGATTGGTTTCTGTAAGTTCTCCTGCAATGACACGTTCTATAATAGGCATAAAACGATCTGTAGATGTACTGGGTGGTCTAGATCTCCAAACTGCGCCTGTGGTTTTATTTGGTCCAAAGTTACTTGATGTTGTGGTTCCATTATCAATTTGTTCCCAAGTGTAAGTTAAAATATCGTCTGTATCCGCCTCTGAAGCTGCACCTTTTAAAACAAAAGCTGTACCTTTTGGAATTGTGAAATCGCTCCCAGCATCTGCTATTGGTGGATTGTTACTTATTGATGTTCCTACCCAACAGGTTCTGTTATTTAAATTATTAAGAATTTGAGATATACTATAATAGTGAAAATAAGGATCTGAATGATTTTGTACATTGTTTGATCCTGTAATCCCTGCATATCCCATTATGGTAGTGCCACTACCTGGCTCAGCATTTACACCTGCACCTTCACTAAAGTGCGAAAAAGTATGGTTTGCACCCATTTGGTGACCAATTTCGTGTGGTACGTAATCAATATCAAAGAAGTCTGACATATATGGTCCGCCATTATTGTCTGTAAATTGGTGGGCAGAGAAACCTCTTCCTTTGGATCCATTGACACACACACAGCCTATGCAACCTGCATTTCCATTATTGCCTCCATAAACGAATAAATGACCAATATCATAATTTGCTTCACCAACAACACTTGTCAGTGTACTTTGTAATTGATTGTTTGACTGAGGAGCTCCAACGGGTTGAGAATATGGGTCTGTTGTTGTATTAGCAAAAATTGTTTCAATGCCAGATACCAACGTAAAAGTTACTGCCATATCTACTTCAAACACCTCATTGGTTCTATTTAACGTAGAAACCACTTGCGCTAAAGCATCTTCTTGCGCATTACCATTACCAGCATTACCATCATCCCAAAAATTGGTGTATTCTCCAGTTGTAGAAATAGCTATTCTGAAGGTTCTCAATGTCTGGTCGTCCGCATCTCGATTAGAGATACTTGAGTTATCAATAGGAAGAAACTCATCTTCGGTTAAACATTCAAAGTCCTTTATACCTTCAGTTCTTATATCTCTGCTGTAGACAATGTATGACGAATTATCCGTTTTGCTCAACGGCACAGTAAAATTTAAAGGTGCATCAGGGTAACTTACCATAGTTTGCAAACCTTGAGGCGTTACACTAAAACGTGCCCTAATACCAGAATTTTCCACACTAAAACCTAAATATGTTTTAATCTCTGGATATAACTCTGATAATTCCTGAGATAAAACAGGTGTTTCAACCACAACAAATTGCTCTAGTTCTCCTTTTATATTTGGGAGATAGACTTTAGAGTTTGAGGCCGTTACCATTTCTGCACGCAGTGGAGCATTTATCAATTGTAATTTAAACGCATCAATATCTAATTGATATGTTTGATAAAATTTTTGGTTAAGGGTTGCCTGGCTGCCATTGCCGCTGATATTCGTTTTATTAGTCTTCTGCCAATAATTCTGCTGTGCAGAAACTGAAAATACCATTAAAAAGATGGAAAATGACAAAACAAAATGTAGCTTTGTTTTCATAGTCTGTCTCTTATACACATCTGACGCTGCCGACGACTCCTT
>CAJXVG010000110.1 GCA_913061495.1 uncultured Winogradskyella sp. | reverse complement strand
GAGATCAGCCTCGGTCTCGTGGGCTCGGAGATGTGTATAAGAGACAGGATTAATGCAGCTATGACTAATTTTATATTTTTGTTAAACATATTGTTGTTTGTTTTTGAGGTGTGCAAAGGTAATAAAAACAAATAGAAAATTTTTATTTTGGGTCTTGCTAAAGTAAAAACTTGTTGTATATTTGCACCCAGTTTTTGAGATAGTGCTCAAAAGTTAAATAAGATTATAAGATTTAAAAATATAGGACAATGCCAAAAAGAACGTTTCAACCGTCAAAAAGAAAAAGAAGAAACAAACACGGTTTCAGAGAAAGAATGGCTTCTGTTAACGGAAGAAAAGTTTTAGCACGTAGAAGAGCTAAAGGGAGAAAAAAATTGTCTGTATCAACTGAAACAAGACATAAAAAATAATGATTAACAAATTGTTAATAATATAAGGGCGTTACTTAGGTGTAACGCCTTTTTTTGTATCTAATTGATAACTATTTTTGCAAAATAAATTTATACAATCATGCCAAAGAATAAAAACATAAAATCAATTTTACTAATCGGTTCTGGTCCAATAATTATCGGTCAAGCATGCGAGTTTGATTATTCTGGTTCACAAGCACTGCGCTCTTTGAGAGAAGATGGAATAGAGACTATACTTATCAATTCTAATCCGGCAACTATAATGACGGATCCAGCAATGGCAGATCACGTTTACCTGTTGCCATTAACTACAAAATCATTAGTTAAGATTTTAAAAGAGCACCCACAAATTGATGCAGTATTGCCAACAATGGGAGGGCAAACTGCTTTAAATCTTTGTATTGAAGCAGATGAAAAAGGCATTTGGGAAGATTTTGGAGTTGAGATTATTGGTGTTGATATTGACGCCATTAATATTACTGAAGATAGAGAAAAATTCAGGGAGTTAATGCTAAAAATAGGTGTAGGTATGGCACCACAAGCAACAGCAACTTCATATTTAAAAGGAAAGGAAATAGCGCAAGAATTTGGATTTCCTTTGTGTATTAGAGCCTCTTTTACTTTAGGTGGTGCAGGTGCATCTATAGTTTATAATGAGCAAGAGTTTGATGAGTCTTTAACTAGAGGATTAGAAATTTCTCCAATCCACGAGGTAATGATAGACAAAGCATTATTGGGTTGGAAGGAATATGAACTAGAGCTATTACGTGATAAAAATGATAACGTAGTTATTATTTGTACCATAGAAAATATGGATCCAATGGGAATCCACACTGGTGATTCTATCACAGTTGCACCAGCAATGACATTATCTGATAAAACGTTTCAGAAAATGCGAGATATGGCAATACACATGATGCGTAGTATTGGCGATTTTGCAGGAGGATGTAACGTTCAGTTTGCTGTTAGCCCAGATGAAGAAGAAAAAATTATTGCAATTGAAATTAACCCAAGAGTATCTAGATCCTCTGCTTTAGCTAGTAAAGCAACAGGTTATCCTATTGCAAAAATCGCTGCTAAATTAGCAATTGGATATACTTTAGATGAATTAGATAATCAAATTACAAAATCTACATCAGCATTATTTGAACCAACATTAGATTATGTGGTTGTAAAAATACCACGTTGGAATTTTGATAAATTTGAAGGTTCTGACCGTACGTTAGGACTTCAAATGAAGGCTGTTGGTGAGGTTATGGCAATAGGTCGTTCTTTCCAGGAAGCATTGCATAAGGCAACTCAGTCATTAGAGATTAAGCGGAATGGTTTAGGTGCAGATGGAAAAGGCTATAAAAATTATGACCAAATAATAGAAAAATTAACCTACGCAAGTTGGGACAGAGTCTTTGTGATTTATGATGCAATACAAATGGGAATTCCATTGAGTCGTATTCATGAGATCACTAAAATAGACATGTGGTTCTTAAAACAATATGAAGAACTGTTTCATCTTGAAAGAGAGATTTCTACCTATAAAGTTGAAAATATAGATAGAGAACTATTGCTTGAAGCTAAGCAAAAAGGTTATGGTGACAGACAAATAGCACATATGTTAGGGTGTCTAGAAAGTGAAGTTTACAACAAACGTAGAGAACTAAACATCAATCGAGTTTATAAGTTAGTTGATACCTGTGCCGCTGAGTTTAAGGCTCAGACACCTTATTATTATTCTACTTTTGAAAGCGAGATGGAATCGGCTGACGGTAAATTGTCAGTGGCTAATGAAAGCGTGGTAACCGATAAAAAGAAAATAATTGTACTTGGATCAGGACCGAATAGAATTGGCCAAGGTATTGAGTTTGATTACTGTTGTGTTCACGGTGTTTTAGCTGCAGCAGAATGTGGATATGAAACTATAATGATTAACTGTAATCCAGAAACAGTTTCGACTGATTTTGATATTGCAGACAAACTTTATTTTGAACCTGTTTTTTGGGAGCATATCTACGATATTATTCAACATGAAAAACCTGAAGGAGTCATCGTTCAACTTGGTGGGCAAACCGCTTTAAAGTTAGCCGAGAAGTTAGAGCGTTATGGTATCAAAATTATGGGTACAAGCTATAAGTCTTTAGATTTAGCGGAAGATAGAGGAAGTTTTTCAAATATTTTGAAAGACAACAATATTCCTTACCCAGAATTTGATGTTGCTGAAACTGCAGATGAAGCACTTGCCATTGCAGATGTATTAGATTTTCCAATATTGGTAAGACCTTCTTATGTACTAGGTGGTCAAGGCATGAAAATTGTAATTAATAAGCAAGAATTAGAAGAGCATGTCATTGACTTGCTGAAATCAATTCCAGGAAATAAATTATTGTTAGATCATTATTTAGATGGAGCAATAGAAGCAGAAGCAGATGCCATTTGTGATGGTGAAAATGTTTATATCATTGGTATAATGGAGCATATTGAGCCATGTGGAATTCACTCAGGTGATAGTAATGCTTTATTACCAGCTTTTAACTTAGGTGATTTGGTGATGCAACAGATTATTGACCATACAAATACTATTGCTAAAGCTTTAAATACGGTAGGATTGATAAATATTCAATTCGCTATTAAGGATGATACGGTTTATATCATTGAGGCAAATCCAAGAGCGTCGCGTACTGTGCCTTTTATAGCAAAAGCATATAAAGAACCTTACGTAAATTACGCCACAAAGGTAATGCTAGGTGAAAAGAAGGTAACTGATTTTAATTTCAACCCTCAATTAGATGGTTATGCTATTAAGCAACCTGTATTTTCTTTTAATAAATTTCCTAATGTAAACAAACAATTAGGACCTGAAATGAAGAGTACAGGAGAAAGCATTCTATTTATAGATAGTTTGAAGGATGATGCGTTTTATGATCTTTATGCTAGAAGAAAAATGTATCTGAGTAAATAATCAACAAAGATTTATTTTTAAAAAGCTCTGATTTTCAGTTTGTTGTTGTGTATTCTAGTTTTTTTTATTATTTTTAAATAAAAAATATTTGATATTATGATGAAAAAACTACTCTTTTATTTATTTACAAGTTTGCCCTTTATTATTTCTGCTCAGACTACAGAAACACACAATCTAGATTGGTTTGCTGGAGTTGGTAATTCTTTGGATTTGACTATAGAAACTGGAGATACTGTGATTTGGACTTGGACAAGCCCAAATCATACAGTAGAAAATGACCCAAGTGGAAGCAGTGTTGAAACATTTAATAGTGGTTTTTTAGGTCCTACTGGGTCAACATTTCCTTATACTTTCACAACTATAGGTAATAATGATTATTTGTGTGGAGTTCATGGGGCAGCTAGTATGTCAGGTACAATAACAGTTGTCGTTGAAGGAAGTTTGAGTACTCCGGAGTTTAGTGAAAATATTAATTTTGAGATTACTCCCAATCCAAGTAAAGATTTTTTAAATATTAAGTTTTCATCTTTTAATAGAAATAATATTAATGTTGAAGTCTTCAATGTTTTAGGAAAAAGAATTCATAAAGGATATATTAACCAATTGAGTTTCTCAGTAGACGTTTCTAGCTGGAATAATGGTGTTTACTTAGTTAAAGTATATGATGAGAAGTCAATTCAAACAAAACGCTTTATAAAGCAATAAACATATATATTCTTTAAAACTTAGAAAAAGTCATTTCTTATTGGAATGATTTTTTTATTTTATATCATTAAGATTATTTTAGCCTTCTTTTAATTAAAGTTTGGGGATAATTGATTTTAATTTTTAATTTAGCGATACTTAAAAAAATTTTTATGAAACAAACTTTACTTTTTTTATTATGTACTTTTTTTGTAGTTAAAGTATTGGATGCACAAGTTGTTGGAGGTCAGATTGATAATTTTGAAGACGGTACAACTCAAGGATGGTCAGATACTTCAGATACTGGTTTTGAAAATATTTCAACAGGCGGTCCCGATGGTGTTGACGATAATTATTTAAAAGATACAGCAACTGGTACTAATGGTGCAGGAAGCAGATTAGTGATAAGAAGTCTTGGTGCACAATGGTCTGGTAACTTTACTTCAGAAGGTGTTTTTTCAATCAGGTTTAATGCTAGAGCTCAAATAAATGATTTAGATTTAAGAATCTCTGTAACAGGTCCTGGTGGAAAATTTTCATCTGCAAATTTTGTAACTGTTGAAGCTGGTTCAGGATGGACATTAGTTATAATTCCGATTACAGCTTCAGACTTTGTTTCGGTTTCCGATGGTTCAGGAGGAGGCTCTCCAGGTACAGATATCGATGCTACTTTAGCTGCTGTTTCTGAAATGAGAATATTGAGTAATCCTAATCCGGCATGGAGAGGTGAGGTTATAGATGCTGAAATGAATTTAGATAATATTGCAGCAGTATCCTCCTTAAGTACAGATGAATTTAAAAACCAAAATACAGAATTTACAATATCACCAAATCCATCAAAAAATAGTTTGAACATAAAATTACCGAATTCTAATGAAGATATGAAATTAGAGGTTTTTGATGTTTTAGGTAAGCGTGTTCATAAAGGAATAATAACACAATTACAAACTTTAGTAAATGTTTCAAGTTGGAGGAGTGGTGTGTATTTAGTGAGATTGTCTAACGATAAAACAACACAAACAAAACGATTTATAAAACAATAATTATCTTATAAATTTTAGAGAGCCGTTTCATTTTTTGAAACGGTTTTTTCATTAGAAGTCAATTTTAACTCTATAATCCTTGAGAAGATTTAAATGTTCATCTACGTTTTTATAAATAGTATTGAGTTCTTCTTGTTTTTTTAGTTCGGTCTTTTTTCTTTTTATAGCTTTAATAAAGCGTTTTGCATCTAATTTGGTTTTCAGTTCTAAACCAGGAACCTCAACAGTGTTTCCTGTTTCATCTTTAGCTACCATAGTAAAATAAGAGGAATTGCAATGTTTTTTATTACCAGTTCTAATATTTTCAGATTCCACTCTAATACCAACAATCATAGAGGATTTGCCAACGTAGTTTATGGACGCTTTCATTGTTACAAGTTCACCAACTTCAATAGGATTAAGAAAGTTAACCTGATCTACAGAAGCCGTTACACAATAACTTCCAGAATGTTTTGAGGCACAAGCAAATGCAATTTGGTCCATTAATCCCAATATATAACCACCATGAATTTTACCACCAAAATTAGTATAGGAGGGTAGCATTAATTCTGAAATAAGAATCTGTGAATCTGTTATACTTTTATACATAAGCTTGAAAATTTAGATAGAGTAAACTTACCAAAATAGCAATGCCAAAACTAATGAGAGTTCCTATTAGTATGTACTCTGTAAGTTTTCGCTCCTTAGATGCTGTTAAATCCCCAAATCTAAAAACGGATTTAGCGGTTATTAAAAAACCAACAGCTTCCCAGTGACCAACGATTATAAAAATAAAAACCAAAATACGCTCTAAAACACCAATATATTTGCCTGCATCTTTTAAGGATTCATTGTCTTTGGTAAGTTTAGAGATATTCCATTTTGAAAAAATAGTTTTCATAATAATAGACGTGGGAACAGTTAAAAACACCATACATATGAGTAGCAATAAATGATTTGTGCTAAAACTTAAAATAAACCCATAATCACCTTTAAAAAATAGAGGAACTAAAACAAAAAGTGTGGCAAAGTGTAAAAATTGATCTACAAAAAACAAAAGCCTTTTATTCTTTTTATTCTGAAAACTGATTTTAGCAGCATCAATTATTAAATGAATTAGGGCAATGTTCAGTATGAGAGAAGAATAAGATAAATCCCATACAATAAGAATCATCAATCCTAAGTGAATTGCAATATGTACATACAGCCAAATAGATTTTAACTTCTTTTTTTCTTTATGCTTTACCCATTTTTTGGGTTGTAGAAAAAAATCACCAATAAGATGGGCTAAAATAAGTTTTAAAATTAATAGAATCATAATTCAGCAATTTTATGTCTATATAAAAGGTCTAAATCTAAAATTTCATCTAAATAGGCTCGTTTTTGGCGTTTGCTTACAGCATCTTGACTTATTCCTACAATTTTAGCCAATTCCGATTGAATCATATTAGGGTGTTTTAAACTAAGTTTTACGATTTCAGCAGAGTTAACCGTCCAATTGTCCATAGCAATTAGAGCTAATTTAAAATAGAGGTTCAACTCTTCGTTAAGCTGTTGATTTTTAGTTTTAATTTTAAGGTTCTGTTTTTCTTTTTTCAGGTTTTCGAAAGTCTCACCTGAAAATACAAAAGCTTCACCATTAGATTCGCTTACGGTTTCACCTTGATGTGATTTTTCACCTATGCCAATAGACATTCTAACATCCAACCCTTTAATGGATTTAATACACGCTTTAATATAAACGGCTGCTTCAAAACTTTTGTAAAAATCTTTAAATTCAAGTTGAAAGCTGTCACCTCTATAGATTTCGTAATAAGATTGGTCTGAAGATAGCATGCCTAAAGCAAATTTTAGCTCCTTTAGCCACAGCCCTTGATTGTTTATTGATCTTGATTTTATGATATCACCAGTAATAACACTTGTCATAATCGTAATCTTTACGTCAAATATATGCCTTTTTTGAGGAATAAACTAATATATTCCGTTTTAAAGGAATATCAATAATAATGCCTTAAAATAGGAATATTTTAATTATCGTCCTCAGTAGCACGTTTTATTATACTTTCAGGTAAAGCTTTTTTTGCTTTTGCGCCCATTCTCTTGATTTTTTCTACACGTGAAATCAAATTGCCTTTGCCTTCAACTAATTTATTCATTGCTGAAGAATAATCGTTTTTGGCAGAATCAATTTTTTTACCAACTCCAGTTAAATCAGTCACTAAACCTTCAAACTTATCGTAAAGTGCACCAGCTTGCTTTGCAATTTCGATGGCATTTTGTTGCTGTTTTTCATTGTTCCACATTGTGTCAATGGTACGTAAAGTGGCTAAAAGAGTAGAAGGTGTTACAATAACTATATTCTTTTCAAAAGCTTTGTTATATAGAGAATTATCCTCGTTTATAGCAACTGCAAAAGCAGGTTCAATGGGTATAAACATTAATACAAAATCCGGTGATTCAATATCGTATAAATCGTGATAATTCTTTGCAGACAAGTCATCTACATGTTTTTTAATGGAGTTAACATGCGCTTTTAAAAACAAAGGTCTTTCTTCGTCCTCAGCGTTAACCATGCGCTCATAAGCGGTCAGCGATACTTTAGAGTCAATAATCATCTTTTTGGAATCTGGTAAGTGTAAAACCACATCTGGCATTACGCGTGTGCCATCTTCGCGCTGAAAGTTTTGCTGTACAAAATACTCCCTGTCTTTTTCTAAACCAGATTTTTCCAAAACACGCTCCAACACCAATTCTCCCCAATTTCCTTGGGTTTTGCTATCTCCTTTTAAGGCTTTGGTTAAATTGGTGGCTTCAATTGCCATTTGTTGGTTGAGGTCTTTTAATCCCAAAAGTTGCTCTTTTAAAGCCGAGTGCATACTTATGCTTTCCTTTTGTGTGTCCTCAACTTTTTTCTCAAACGTCTTTATTTTTTCTTCAAGTGGATTTAAGATGTTTTTAATATTCTCTTTATTCTGAAGCGTGAATTTTTCGGATTTTTCATCCAATATTTTTGAAGCCATTAATTCAAAATCCTTTCGTAACTGCTCTTGTTGCTTAACCAATTCTTCATCACGTTTTAGGTTTTGTTGTTGAAGATTTTCAAATTCAGTGTTTCGTCTAGAAAGTTCAGTGTTTAATAAATCCTTTTCATTTCTGATTGTTTCACGTTCGGTTTCCGTTTTTTCTACAACTTGGCGAAGTTCTGAAATAGTATTGTTGAGCTGAAGTTGTCGTTCTTCAAGCGTACTTTGGTCACTTTTGTTTTTTAGTTGTGCAAATTTAAGCCCAATGAAAGCACCAATACCAGCAGAGATTATAATTGAAATAAAGAGAATGAGTGAGTCGTTCATATTTTAAAAAATGTATTTATCAAATATAATTTTTAATGTTGAAAATGAAGTTTAAATTAAACTTGAAGTTGAAAAATTATAAACCGAAAACAGTGACAAAAACTATTTAATTACTCTAAAACTTCCGGTTTTATCATCAAAAACAATCATATCTTTGGGAAACAGCGATTGAAAAACACCTTTTGAAATTAAATTGCAAGGCTGATCGCAGACCAATTTTTCTTTCTGCATCACAATCATGGTGTCACATAATTGAATGGCCAAATCAATTTCATGTGAGGAAAATAAAATGGTCTTTCCGGTTTCTTCAGTTAATTTTTTGAGCAACTTTAAAATGTATGCTTTATGGTACATATCGAGATGTGTGGTAGGTTCATCTAGCACAATAATATCTGTGTCTTGTGCCAATGCACGTGCTATCATTACTTTTTGAAGTTGTCCATCACTGAGTTCGTAACACCTTTTAGCTTTCAAGCTTTCTAAATTCATCAGCTCTAAGGCTGCATTTATTTTTGATATATCTTCAGACAAAAGATTGCCTATCCAATTAGTATAAGGATGCCTTCCTAAAGCAACAAGATCAAAAACAGACATGTTTTTAGAGAGCAAAGGCTCAGTTAGTACAATGCTCAATTGTTTGGCTAATTCAATGGCAGAGGT
The DNA here is from genome assembly GCA_913061495.1 of uncultured Winogradskyella sp. Lineage (GTDB taxonomy): Bacteria > Bacteroidota > Bacteroidia > Flavobacteriales > Flavobacteriaceae > Winogradskyella. The sequence goes on along the minus strand of CAJXVG010000110.1, from coordinate 421 downwards.
AGATTTTAAATCTTTTTGATTGAGAATTATTTTTCCAGATAACTCAGGCTGAACTTTTATTAGTGTTCTTAATAATGTAGATTTTCCAATGCCATTTGCACCTACCAAACCAATGAGCTGTCCTTTTTGCAATTCAAAATTAATGTTTAAAGCTACTATAGTTTCAACTTTTTTGGTTTTGTAACCGATTGAAAGTTGTTCTGCTCTGAGGATGATATGTGATGTTTCTTCTTTCATTTTAAAACATCATTTTGCGTTGTCTTACCAATAACCAAATTACAACTGGTGCTCCAACTAAAGCCGTAATCGCGTTTATAGGTAAGGTATAATCGCTCGTTGGGACTTGAGAAATGCTATCGCAAATAAGCATTACAATAGCACCTGTCTCTTATACACATCTCCGAGCCCACGAGACCGAGGC
>CAJXVG010000109.1 GCA_913061495.1 uncultured Winogradskyella sp. | reverse complement strand
CGAGATCAGCCTCGGTCTCGTGGGCTCGGAGATGTGTATAAGAGACAGAATTTGACCCTGCCAATATGAATAACATTGTAGATCCTGTATATATTATTCTGAATGTTTTAAGTACATTATTCCAGTTTTTACTCAATCTCATTATTGTGGTAGCAAGTGCTTTTATTTATTTTCATTTAAATGAAAAACGCAACTTTACAGGTACTTACGACCGCATCAATCAAATAGGTAACACAGAAGTTTAAATGAGATTTTACAGGTATTTAATTTTTATTCTTTGTATTGGACAACTATGCCTTGCCCAAAACATTGACACTCCTGTACAATACGATGATTCTAAAATTGAAAAACAAACAATTAAGGAGAATGATTTAAAAACCTACAAAGCTGATGACGATTTTAATTATAAAGAAGTCGTGGCTGAGGAGAGTTTTTTAGACAAAGCCTATCGATGGCTCAACAATATACTGAGAAAGTTCTGGGAAGCTATTTTTGGGGTTGGCACAGCGTCAGGTTTTTTATATTTTATTTTTAGGGTTTTACCTTATTTGTTGTTGGGCTTTTTAGTGTTTCTTTTAATCCGGTTTTTTCTAAAGGTAAATTCAAGAAACCTTGCTTCAAAAGCAAAAAAAGAAGGCGAGGTTTTATTCACTGAAGAAGAACAAATAATTAAAAATGAAGACATTACGTCATTGATAAAAGAAGCAATCAATCAAAAAAATTACAGGCTTGCCATAAGATATTACTACTTGTTATCATTAAAACACTTAACAGAAAGTGACAGTATAGATTGGCAGCCCCAAAAAACAAACGAAGATTATCTTAAGGAACTAAGTAAAGAACATTTAAAGTCTAGGTTTCAAAAAATCACCAGAATATACGATTATGTTTGGTACGGAGAATTTAATGTAGATGATTTAAAATTTGAATCACTTAAAAAACCTTTTGAAAACTTAAACAATTCAATATCCAATTCTTGAGCAAAAAAGTAAAAATATATATCACGCTTTTAGTGCTAACTGTTGTAGCTATTGTTGCTTTGGAAATGACCAAGCCAAAAGACATTAATTGGTACCCATCTTATGCAACGCATCATAAAATTCCTTACGGATCTTACGTTTTCAATAAACAGTTAGAACGCTTAGCAGATAGTGTCATTAATGTAGAAAGACCACCTTTTGAATATTTAAAAAACAACAACATTAATGGAACTTACCTGTTCTATAATGGTGGTATTGACTTTGGTAAACCCGAACTTAATGATTTATTAGAGTGGACAGCAAGAGGCAATACACTTATAGTTTCTGCTGTTAGTTTTGAAAACCGACTGTTAGACACTCTAAATCTTAAAACAAAATCAATCAATACATTCAACAATTTTAATAACGCGTATCAAGTTCAACTTGTAAATCAGAGATTAGATAGTACTGTTACTTATAAGTTTGAAAGACCCACTACTTTCTTTCATTTCAGCGAAATTGATACTCTAAAAACCAAAGTTATAGGGTTAATTGACAAGTACAAATCTGATGATGTTAAAATAAAAGACACTTTAGTAAATGTAGTTAAGCAACCCTTTGGCAAAGGTGAAATTATACTCAGTACATTTCCTCAAGCCTTCACAAATTATTTTATACTTAATTCACCAAATCAAAATTATACCTCGGGATTAATGTCCTATATAAATATGGAACAACCTATTTATTTAGATTCCCATTATAAAAACGGAAAAACATTTTACACCTCACCAATGTATTTGTTTTTAAACACAAAATCCCTCAAATGGGCTTACTATATAGTACTCATTGGAGTATTAATCTACATTATTTTTGAAGGTAAACGAAAACAACGTGCCATCCCAATTATTAAACCTTTAAAGAACCAAACTCTAGATTTTACAAGAACCATTTCCAACATGTATTATGAAAATGGAAAACATAAGGATATTGCCCAACATAAAATTCAACATTTTTTAGAGTACATCAGGAATACAATGCACCTAAACACGTCCAGTATCAATGATAGTTTTATTAAAAAATTGGCAGCCAGAAGTAACAATACTTTAGAGGATACTCAAACACTATTTAAATTTATTGAAGAAATAAATCAAAGTAAAGAAATTAACAATCTACAATTAGAACGATTAAATACTTTAATCGAAACTTATAAATCCAATAACAAATGGAAAACGAAAGCATAAACGACGACTTAAACTTTGATAACCGAATACCACTCGAGGATTTAAAAAACGCAGTGGATAGTATAAAATATGAACTACGAAAAGTAATCGTAGGGCAAGATAATTTTGTAGAACTACTCATTGTTGCATTGCTCGCAGATGGACATGTATTAATTGAAGGTGTTCCCGGAATAGCAAAAACGGTAACCGCTAAAATATTTGCTAAAGTTTTAAAAACAGATTTCAGTCGTATTCAATTTACCCCAGATTTAATGCCTAGTGACGTTTTAGGAACATCGGTGTTAAACATGAAAACTTCGGAGTTTGAATTTCAAAAAGGTCCTATTTTTTCAAATATTGTTCTTATTGATGAAATTAACAGAGCGCCAGCAAAAACGCAAGCTGCCTTATTTGAAACTATGGAAGAGCGCCAAGCCACAGTTGATGGACACACATATAAATTTGAAAATCCATTTATGGTGTTAGCTACTCAAAACCCAATAGAGCAAGAAGGAACTTATGCACTACCAGAAGCACAACTCGATAGATTTATTTTTAAGATCAAAGTAGATTACCCTTTACTCGAAGATGAAGTGAAAATTATAGCCTCTCACCACCACCGTAAAGGTGAGAAACCTCAAACGCTCATCAACTCAATTTTAGACACCAAATCACTAGAAGATTATAAATCTAAAACACAAGCTATTGTTGTTGAGGAAAAAATTATAAGATATATCGCAGAAATTGTTTCTAAAACACGGAATCATCCACATTTATATTTAGGAGGTTCACCAAGAGCATCAATTGCTATTTTAAATACGGCAAAAGCTTTTGCGGCTATTAATGGTCGTGATTTTGTTATTCCAGAAGATGTAAAAAAAGCATTAAATCCTGTCCTCAATCATAGAATAATCTTAACTCCTGAACGAGAAATGGAAGGTATGAGTACAGAAAATGTTATTGAAATGATCGTTCAATCAGTAGAAGTGCCTAGATAACTTAATGTGATATGAAATTTTTAAAGTCATTATACATACATAAGCAGCTTTACATTTACTTGGCTGTTGCTTCCGTGAGCTTTTTAATTTCATTTTGGGTACCTTTTTTGTTTTCGGTAGCTTGGATTATTACCACAATCATTGGAGTTTTACTGGTAATTGATTTGTTGATGCTCTACAAACCTAAACAAGCCATAGATGCTAGAAGATTGTTGCCAGATAAATTTTCTAATAGCGATAACAACCTTGTGCCAATAACAATAACAAATAATTATAATTTTAAAACATACATTGATATCATAGATGAATTGCCTGTTCAATTTCAAAAACGGGATTTTTCATATAATGCAAGTTTAAATCCTAACCAAAATCATGATTTTGACTATAATGTAAGACCAGTTGATAGAGGCGAATATTACTTTGGGCACCTTAATATTTTTGTGTCTTCGGTTCTTAAAATTATAAAACGAAAATATCAGTTTCAGAATGAACAAATGGTAATGGTTTACCCATCCATTATTCAAATGCAGAAATACGATTTTTTGGCCATAAGCAATTCGCTTACCCAAATGGGTCTTAAGAAAATAAGGCGTATTGGCAATACTTCAGAATTTGAGCAAATAAAAGAATACGTTACAGGTGATGATTTTAGAACTGTAAACTGGAAAGCCACAGCCAAACGCGGACAGTTAATGGTAAATCAGTATCAGGACGAAAAATCGCAGCCCATTTACTCCATAATTGATACTGGCCGTGTAATGAAAATGCCTTTTGAAGGTTTAAAATTATTAGACTATGCAATAAATTCTACTTTAGCCTTTAGTAACGTAGCACTAAAAAAGCACGATAAAGTTGGAATGCTATCCTTCTCTAAAAAAATTGAAACTTTTTTGCCTGCTGTAAACAAACTCACATACCTCAATCGTATTTTAGAAACACTTTATAACATTGACACACAATTCAATGACAGCGATTTCGGTTTATTATATGCACAATTAAAACGAAAAGTAACGCATCGTAGTTTGTTATTACTTTACACAAATTTTGAACATTTAAGTGCACTAAAAAGACAGATGCCCTATTTACAGGCTATTTCTAAAAAGCACATGCTTGTTGTAATTTTATTTGAAAATACAGAACTCGACGAATTAATCTCTAAAGACGCTGAAGACTTACAAGCTATTTACCACAAAACGATAGCCGAAAAATTTTCTTTTGAAAAACGATTAATGGTAAAAGAACTTCAAAAACATGGGATTCAAACTATATTGACTCCACCAGAAAAACTTACTATCAATACTATTAATAAATATTTGGAGATTAAGGCAAGAGGCTTATTGTAGATGGATTTAATTTGAGTTTAATCAAGAATAACATTCTATATATCACAAAATTACAGTCTATCGTTACAAAACCACAGTTCAGTAAGTCATATTATTTTTAAAGGCCTTTTTATATGATATTTGAATCATCAATAAAACAAACCATTAAAAATCAATATCATGAAACATTTTATTTTAACCATCGCATTAATTTTTAGTTCAGTATTTGTTTTTTCACAAGAAAAAGGTGTAACCATAACTGTAACCATAGATAAAGTGAAAAGTGAAAATGGAAAAGTAGTAATGGCATTACATAGCAACGACACATTTATGAAAGGTGCTGGCATTATGAACGCAGAATCTAAAATTGAAGAAGGGAAAGTAACCATCACTTTTAAAAACGTAAAGCCTGGCGAATATGCTATAATGGCATTACACGATGAGAATGAAAATGGCCGTATGGATTTTGAAGCCAACGGAATGCCTAAAGAAGATTACGGAATGTCAAATAATGTAATGTCCTTTGGGCCGCCAAACTATGATGATGCTAAATTTAATGTTGAAAATGAAGATCTAAAACTAAATATTAGATTTTAAAGTACATACTCATCAATCAAAAAAAGAGGCTGCCATTGGCAGCCTCTTTTTTTTGTAAACTTATATATTTATACAGTTTCTCCTAACCAAGCTTTCATCATCCACACTGTTTTTTCTTGCTCTGTGATAAAATCACTCATCATAGAGTTTGTACCTTCATCATTAGCCTCTTCTGAACTTTCTAAAATAGAACGCTCCATTTTAAGTAACTCACTCAAAGATTCTACAATAAGTTCTACTGCTTTTTCATCGTTAGAAATATTTTTACCAACAGGCACTTTAGCTGCTTTGGTATAATCTTCAAAAGTATGTAATGGTGTAGCGCCCAAAGTCAATATACGCTCAGCAATTTCATCTACTTTTAAGTTTGCGTCTGTATACAGTTCTTCAAATTTAATATGTAAATCAAAGAATGCTTTTCCTTTTATATTCCAGTGTATTCCTCGCAAGTTTTGATAATAAACCTGAAAGTTAGCTAATAACTGATTTAAGTCATTAGTTAAACCCTTTGTCTTTTCGGTATCTAAACCTATACTATTTATTGCCATATGTATGTTTTATTTATTAAATTAAAAGTACTTCAAATAAACAAATTTAATTATAGTTTTTATGAATAGTTTTTATACTTTTATAGCCTAAATGAATACTAATGACAATAACACAATTAAAATATGCCCTTGCAATAGCCGAACATAAAAACTTCACTAAAGCAGCAGATAGTTGTTTTGTTACACAGCCTACGCTGAGTACACAAATACAAAAGCTAGAAGATGAATTGGATATTGTTATTTTCGATAGAGGAAAAAAACCAATTCAACTTACGGAAGTAGGACGTAAAATTGTATATCAGGCTCGCAATATTGTTAATGAAGCAGATCGTATTCAAGATATTGTAGATCAGCAAAAAGGGTTTATTGGTGGTGAATTTAGATTAGGAATTATACCTACCATAATGCCAACATTGCTTCCAATGTTTCTTCGGAATTTCATCAAAAAGCACCCAAAAGTTAAACTTAAAATTGAGGAGTTAACCACTGAAGAAATTATATCGCGTATTAACGAAGGGCATTTAGATGCTGCTATTGCTGCTACACCATTAGAAAACGACAATATAAAAGAACGTGCTTTATATTACGAACCTTTTGTTGCTTATATACCAGACAACCATAGGTTGAAAGAGAAAAAGACAATTGAAGTATCTGATTTAGAAATAGAAGATATGTTACTCCTTGAAGATGGTCATTGCTTTAGAGAAGGTGTGATTAACCTTTGTAAAACCGCTATGAATATTGAAGAAACAAAGTTTCAATTAGAAAGCGGTAGCATTGAAACTTTAATAAAACTCTCTAACGAAGGTTTAGGCATGACACTTCTGCCCTATTTGCATACTTTGGATGTAATGGAAAAGTTAAGCCCTAATTTGAGGCATTTTAAAGAACCATCTCCAGCTAGGGAAGTAAGCATTATTTATCATAAAAGTGAATTAAAAATGCAAATAATAGATGCTATGCACAACGTTATTTCTGGTATTATCCGTGGAGCTATTGCGTTTCAAAATGTACAGATTATTAGTCCGTTGCCTAAATAAATAAAGCGACTTTAAAAAGTCGCTTTATAATTATACTTTTAAATAAATTAAACACTGATTTAATTCTGGGTTTTGATTGATTAAGGTCTGTATAAAAATTTTAAGTTCCTCTAGTTCGTAAGGTAATAATCGTCGTGCTGCTTTTTGCACTTCCTTACAAAATAATGTGGCATCAAAACTCACTTTGCTAAGTACAATTTTAGTGTACTCGTACATTGCTCTTGCCATTCTTTTTTAAGTTTAAAAGTTAGAAATGTAGAATTTTTCTATAGGCTATCTTTTCAATTATTATTCTTTAAAGTTAGGAAAAAAAAATGAAATACATTTATAAGTTTAACAGGTTTTTCTGTTAAATATCACTATTAAAGGATAGACAACATTTAATGGAATAGAAAATTATAATATTATAATTATCTGACAGCAAGAAACTTATGGTTATATTTTTTTTAAAATCTATTATCACCATCCAATAAATCACCTAAACCTCCTAGAACACTTCCTTCGCCTTTATTTTTACCACCTCCTTTTGCTGCTGAAGCCAAAACTCTTCCTGCCAATCTACTGAATGGTAAAGACTGCACGTAAACTTTTCCTGGTCCTTGAAGTCTTGCAAAAAACAAGCCTTCACCACCAAAGATTGAATTTTTAATACCTCCAACAAATTCAATATCATAATCAATACTTTGTGTAAAACCAACAATACATCCTGTATCTACTCTCAATGTTTCCCCAACGTCTAAAGTTTTAACTGCCATATTGCCACCTGCATGCACAAATGCCATACCATCACCCTCTAATTTTTGCATTATGAAACCTTCTCCTCCAAATAATCCACGACCCAATTTCTTAGAAAACTCTATACCAATACTTACACCTTTTGCCGCACACAAAAAAGCATCCTTTTGACAGATAAACTTCCCTCCGAATTCAGTTAAATCTATCGGTATAATTTTACCAGGATAAGGTGAGGCAAAAGATACATTACGCTTTCCGGTTAAGCTATTATAAAACGCGGTCATAAATAAGCTCTCACCTGTAAGAATACGTTTACCTGCTCCTAAGATTTTCCCTAAAAACCCTTGATCTTTTTTTGAACCATCGCCAAAAATTGTATCCATTTTAATACCCTCATCCATCATCATAAAACTTCCGGATTCTGCAATAACTCCTTCTTGTGGATCGAGTTCTATTTCTACATATTGCATTTCTTCTCCGTAAATACGGTAGTCAATTTCGTGGGCATCTCTATTACTAAAATCTGGTAGTTGTTCCATTTTATTTAAGTTTTAATTGTAAGGTTGATTCAATTATATGTTGAAATAATTGAGTATATGTTACACTTTTACTTTAATTGTCCATTCAAAATTAAAGGAGGACACTTCTACACCATCTTCATTTTTCCCATTGGAATTCAACCAAACAGTTTGGCCTTCTCCTGTTTCAATTGCTTTAACAATTGCTTCGTCTATTTTAAGCCCTTCATTACAGGTAAATGTGATTTTTCCGGTTGCTTTTTTTGTAAAGTTAGCATTGTTACTAGCTACTAGCATTGATATTTTTTTTTCGCTTTTCTTGATTTTTTTCATTACTAAGGCTCCAGTAGTTAACTCTGCAGCCATGCCTTGTACTGCCCAAAACATGGAGTTAAAAGGGTTTTGATTTATCCATCGATGTTTTACGGTAACAACACATGTTTTATCATCTAGATGTTTTGTACGCACACCTGTAAAATAGGCTGCAGGCAGCTTAAACAAAAGAAACTTATTGAGTTTAGAAGGGGATATTTTCATGAGTTAAATTAATAATTTTTACTAAAAATAGTTCAAAATATTCAACCTAACTAATGTTAAAAAAATGTTAATTTTTAGTACTATGCGTAACATAATACCTTTTTAAAGACATATATTTGTATAAGAAACTATTATATACTTTTAGAAATGCTTGACACCCACAACAAAAATTTAGCGACGTTTATTCATCTTTCAACGTTTTCAAGATTTATAATTCCTTTTGGAAACTTTATAGGTCCAATAGTATTATGGGCAGCAAACAAAGAAAAATCTGAATTTGTAGATCAGCATGGAAAACAGGCTATTAATTTTCAAATCAGTGTGCTTTTATATGCTATAATTATTGGTACTATAAGTGTTCCGTTTTTCATTTTCAAATTGTTTAACGGAATGGATGTTGTGGATTTCCATGGCTTTAACGATTTTCATATAAATGTGGGCCAACCTTCTCCTCTACTCTATATTGGTGGCGGACTTGGTGCTTTGGCAGTTATTGGGTTTATATTAGAATTGGTGTTTATTGTTAAGGCTAGTCTTTCTGCAAGAGATGGACAGCTTTATAAATATCCGCTAACTATCAATTTTTTAAAATAAAATTAATTTGAACACACCTAAAATAACATTCAAATACATAGTAATTTCATTGATTGCTGTATTCTTAACTTTCTTTTTGCATGAAGGTGCTCATTATATAATGGGTGAGTTATTAGGTTATAACATGTGGTTTAGCATCAATAGAGTTGGCTTGGCAGAAGGACAAAATTATAACGAAGAGTGGCATAGACAATTAGTAGCCATGGCAGGTCCATTAATTACAATAATACAAGCAATTGTCTTCTTTATTATTCTTAAGAAAACAAAAAATATAAAATGGTACCCTTTTATATTTATTACGGTCTTAATGCGATTGTTTGCAGCAGTAATTAGTGGGTTTATAAACCCTAATGACGAAGCCAGAGTAAGTCTATGGTTGGGTATTGGAAAAATGACCTTACCTATAATAGTGAGTTTAGGTCTTATATACGTATTAATAAATGCTAGTAAAACACTTAATTTAAAATGGAAATTCAACATCATAACATACATAGTTTTGAGTTTGGGCATAACTTCCGTTGTATTTTTAAATCAATATTTCATCAAATAATCAAATCAATCAAAAAATGAACAGTTTTAAATTTAACAAAAAACACCTATGAAGCTGTCTCTTATACACATCTGACGCTGCCGACGACTC
>CAJXVG010000108.1 GCA_913061495.1 uncultured Winogradskyella sp. | reverse complement strand
AGATCAGCCTCGGTCTCGTGGGCTCGGAGATGTGTATAAGAGACAGTTATTAACCAATAGAGGTCTAGAGGAGGTAAAAACTTATATTCAAAGCGGCAATATTATTTTTAAATCCTTGAAAATTAGCCAATCAAATCTTGAGACTAAAATTAATAAAGCTATCAAATCCCATTTTGGGTTAAACGTGCCAGTTTTAGTAAAATCAAGACAAGAGTTACAGCATATTTTTGATAATTGTCCGTTCTCAGAAGAAAAAAAAGTTAACAGCTATTTTATAATGTTAACTAAAAAGCCAAACGTAGATTTGGTAAAAGAAGCCTCACAAAAAACCTACGAGAATGAAGAATATGTTATTCACAATGATAGTATTTACTTTTATGCAGCTAATGGTTATGGCAGAGCAAAATTCAACCTTAATTATTTTGAACGAAAATTAAACGTCAATGCTACCGCCAGAAACTACAAAACCATGGTAAAACTCTTATCTTTGTCGCAGACAACTGACTGATATGACTGCACAAGATTTTATTCCAGAATCATACAACTCAAATATTAAAAAAGACACCGTGAAATGGGAGTCGCCAAGCAATATCGCTTTAGTTAAATATTGGGGAAAAAGAGAGCACCAAATACCGGAAAATCCATCCCTAAGTTTTACGCTTTCTAATTGTAAAACAATTACTGAAGTCACTTTTACTAAAAAAGAAAGTAAAGATTTTAGTTTCGATGTTTATTTTGAAGGTAAACAGAATGAAGCCTTCAAGCCTAAAATTCAAACGTTTTTTGAGCGTATAGAAAACTATGTTCCTTTTTTAAGAGATTATCACTTTAAAATTGAAACATCAAATACATTTCCGCATAGCTCTGGTATTGCCTCTTCGGCCTCTGGAATGAGTGCTTTGGCTTTATGCTTAATGAGTATAGAACAAAAGTTGAACAATATAGACGCATTGAATACAGCCGAAAAGTCTTTTGAAGAAGAATCTTACTTCAATAAGAAAGCATCATTTTTAGCAAGATTGGGTTCAGGGAGTGCAAGCAGAAGTATTGAAGGAGAACTCGTAGTTTGGGGAGAAAATGAAAGTGTAGAAAAAAGTTCAGATTTATATGGAATTAAATTTGAAGGTAAAGTCCATTCAAACTTCAAAAACTATCAAGACACCATTCTTTTGGTAGATAAAGGAGAAAAACAAGTAAGTAGTACCATAGGTCATAATTTAATGTATGACCATCCATTTGCAAAAGAACGATTCAATCAAGCCCATAATAATCTCAAAATATTAACTGAAGTATTGGCTTCGGGAGATACGGAAACCTTTATAAAGATTGTTGAAAGTGAAGCATTGACGCTTCATGCCATGATGATGACAAGCATGCCGTATTTTATTTTAATGAAACCAAATACACTTCAAATCATTAATAAAATATGGAGTTATAGAGAAAAAAGTGGGTCAAACCTTTGCTTTACATTAGATGCTGGTGCAAATGTTCATCTTCTATATCCAGAAAGTGAAACAGATTCAGTGCTCAAATTTATTAAAGAAGAGTTGGTAACATTTTGTGAAAATAGACAGTACATATGCGACCATATTGGGTTGGGCGCAAACCAATTATAAATTTAATACGTATATTTGTTATAGGAATTTGCTCTAAAACTATGAAAGGACCATTATTTTATTCTAAAATTTTGCTTTTTGGTGAATATGGAATCATCAAAGACTCAAAAGGCTTATCTATTCCGTATAATTTTTATAACGGAGCATTGAAAGTGGATGAGAATCCGTCTCAACTCGCAATAAACTCAAATGAAAGTTTAAAACGATTCGTTGCATATCTCAAGGATTTGAATAAAGACCTCGTGACTTTTGATTTTGAAACCCTTCAAAATAATGTTGATGCAGGTATGTATTTCGATTCCTCAATTCCACAAGGTTATGGTGTAGGAAGTAGTGGAGCACTCGTTGCTGCCATATATGATAAATATGCAACCGATAAAATCACAGTTTTAGAAAATTTAACACGCGAAAAACTTATAAAATTAAAAGAAATTTTTGCAGCAATGGAATCTTTTTTCCACGGAAAATCTTCAGGATTAGACCCTCTAAATAGCTACTTGAGTTTACCAATTCTCATAAAATCTAAAGACCATATTGAAGCAACAGGTATTCCTTCCCAAAAAACGGATGGAAAAGGTGCTGTATTTCTTTTGGATAGTGGCTCAATTGGAGAGACGGCACCAATGGTAAGCATTTTTATGGAGAACATGAAAAATGAAGGCTTCCGTAGTATGCTAAAAGACCAATTTATAAAACACACTGATGCTTGTGTAGATGATTTCCTTAAAGGTGATGTTAAGTCGCTTTTTAGAAACACTAAACAACTTTCTAAAGTGGTTTTAAATAATTTTAAACCAATGATTCCTAAGCAATTTCATGAACTTTGGAAAAAAGGTTTAGAGTCTAACGATTACTATCTAAAGCTTTGTGGTTCTGGTGGTGGAGGCTACATTCTTGGCTTCACGGAGAACATTGATAAAGCAAGAAAATCCTTAAAGGGACAGAAGTTAGAAGTAGTTTATAATTTTTAGAACTCTGTCATTCTGAACTCAATTCAGAATATCATTCAAACTTTGTTTATGTTATCAAGACGACAGAAACACATTCTTATTAAATTTTTCAGTTTGTTTTCTGTAGTACGCGGCTACAATATTCTTGTTGTAGTCATTGCTCAATACTTGGCTTCTGTTTATATTTTTGCCCACGATAAAACATTAAAATCTGTACTTTTAGATATTAATTTATTAATGCTTGTGTTGGCATCTTCGGCTACAATTGCAGCAGGTTATATTATCAATAACTTCTATGATTCTGAGAAAGACTTAATTAACCGACCACAAAAGACAATGTTAGATCGGCTTGTAAGTCAAAACACAAAACTATCGTTCTATTTTGTTCTTAACTTTTTGGCTGTTGTGTTTGCAAGTTATGTCTCTTTTAGAGCTGTGATATTTTTTGCGCTTTACATTTTTGCTATTTGGTTTTACTCACATCGCTTAAAGAAACAGCCAATGACAGGTAACATAGTTTCAGCGATATTAACGGTGACACCTTTTTTCGCTATTTTTATTTATTATCATAATTTTGAAAAAGTAATTTTTGCTCATGCTTTGTTTTTATTCCTTTTAGTTTCAATGCGAGAGCTTACAAAAGATTTAGAAAATATAAAAGGAGATTTAGCATTGGGCTACAGAACAGTTCCCATTGTGTATGGAGAAAAAGTTTCAAAAAAAATGCTATCTGTTGTAGCTATTTCTACTATTGTTGCTGCTTTTGCTTTAATTTTTCTTTTCAAAATAGGGCATATGTATTATTTCTTTTATGCCAGTATAATTTTACTGTTACTTTTTCTAATGATTTTATGGAAATCCAATAAAAAAACACATTACCTCATATTGCACAACATTCTAAAATTTATAATAGTAGCAGGTGTCTTTTCAATTTTATTGATAGATGTTTCCGTTGTGCTGAACCGTATTTAATTGTATTAGTCATTTATTCCGCAGTAGGTTTTACTACAGTAATTGTCACTATTGAACGCTAAACTACTGTTGAAATTAAGTAGCTTGTATTAACATTTGTTATACCTTTGCAGCCTAAAAGCATTAGTTATGAGCAGACATCAAGGAAGTAAGGGAAAAGGTAAAGTTTCTGGGAGAGAAGGAGCCAGTTCTGGTAGAAATTCAAACCGAACAAATGCAGATTCACAGAAAAAAAGTCATGCAAGAGGAAATGCTCCAATAAAGAAAAAAGCACCATCCAAAAAGGCATCTAATCCAGATGAGATTAGGCTTAATAAATATATAGCCAATTCTGGTATTTGCTCACGTCGCGAAGCTGATGAAAATATTACTATTGGCCTGGTTTCGGTTAATGGTGAAGTGGTTACCGAAATGGGGTACAAAGTAAAACTCAGTGACGATGTTCGTTTTGATGGCAGACGTATTAATCCTGAACCAAAAGTTTACGTATTGTTAAACAAGCCTAAAGGTTTTGCAACGACAACTGCAGAAGGTAAAGGACGGACCGTAATGGATTTGGTAGCTAATGCAACCAATGCAAAAATTAAACCAATTGGTCGTTTAGGCAGAAACTCAACAGGTTTGTTGTTGTTTACCAACGACGATAAAATAACACAGAAATTCACGAATTCAACACAAGGAGTGGTGCGCTTATTTCAAGTAGATTTGGATAAAAACCTAAAGTTTGAAGATCTTAAAAAAATCCAAGAAGGTTTTAAAGTAGATGGTAAATCAGTTGAAGTTGAGGAAGCCAGTTACATTGAAGGAGAGTCTAAAAACAAAGTTGGTATTAAGATAAAAAACACAGGCAACTCTATACTTCGTACTATTTTCGATGACCTAAAATACGATATTGTAAGAATTGATTGTGTAGCTATTGGCCACCTTACCAAAAAAGATATTCCTCGTGGACATTGGAAACACTTAACCAAGCAAGAGGAGAATACATTGAATATGCTCTAAGAGTATATCACATTAAAGTCTTTATTTCATTTTTTGAGTTTTAGTAATATCAAAGCTGTAATAGCTTGATATTAAATAATTATTGGGTGTTTTAAATGTTATTTAAATAACTTACAAAAAAACTCACTATATCAAAAAATAAATTAAATTTGCCGCGAAAATTGGTTTTACAATATTGACTAATACCAATTTTGGCTGAACAAATTGAAACGTGTTTTTACGTTCGGGTTTTTGAACATTAGGAAGTCATTTTCAAAAACAGCTTATAAGATAAGCATCCGAATTTTAGAGCTAACTTCCGCTTCTTCTATAGCTGCGAGTCAGCATGCCTATGGTTTTGTACCCACTACACAAAACCAGTTTCAGATTTGATATAAAATTAACATATATCTCAATATAAGTTTATATATTTTATTTTCTGAACACTAACATTTATTTACATAATGAATACTAAATATATTGATCTCATAGATCAATCCTTTTACTTTCCTCAAGAAGAATTTAAACTTGAGGAAAACAAATTACAATTCCATGGTATTGACCTTATGGAGCTTGTAGAAAAATACGGAGCACCTTTAAAATTTACTTACCTACCTCAAATTTCAAATAACATTCAACGGGCAAAAAATTGGTTTGCTGAAGCATTTGAAAAACACAACTACAAGGGCAATTATAATTATTGCTACTGTACAAAGAGCTCTCACTTTAAACATGTTTTAGATGAAGCTTTAACTAATGATATTCATATTGAAACCTCTTCTGCGTTTGATATTGATATTGTGCAGAGTCTTAAGAAAGAAGGTAAAATCACAGATAAAACTTACGTTTTAAGTAATGGTTTTAAGCGTGAGCAATATGTTACAAATATTGCAGAACTTATAAACGGTGGACATAAAAACTGTATTCCAATAATTGATAATTACGAGGAGTTAGATTTATTATCAAATGAGATTAAAGGCAAGTTTAATGTAGGTATAAGAATAGCCTCAGAAGAAGAGCCAAAGTTTGAGTTCTACACTTCTCGTTTGGGAATTGGCTATAAGAACATCGTTCCTTTTTACAAAAATCAAATTCAGAATAACAAAAAAGTAGAGCTTAAAATGCTTCACTTTTTTATTAACACAGGAATACGCGATAATGCCTATTATTGGAATGAGTTGACCAAGTGCTTAAAAGTATATACTGCTTTAAAAAAGATTTGCCCATCATTAAACAGTTTAAATATTGGTGGTGGTTTCCCTATAAAAAACTCATTGGCTTTCGATTTTGACTATGCGTATATGGTAGACGAAATTGTAAACCAAATTAAAACGGTATGTGATGAAGAGGGAGTAGATACTCCAAATATTTTTACTGAATTTGGGAGTTTTACTGTCGGTGAAAGCGGAGGTGCTATTTATAAAGTGTTATATCAAAAACAACAAAACGACAGAGAAAAATGGAATATGATTAATTCATCGTTCATTACAACTTTGCCAGACACTTGGGCTATAAATAAGCGTTTTATAATGTTACCAATAAATCGTTGGGATCAAAGTTACGAACGTGTTTTACTCGGAGGTTTAACTTGCGATAGTGATGATTATTACAATAGCGAACAGCACGTTAATGCCATTTATTTACCAAAGTATAACAAAGAAAAACCATTGTACATAGGCTTTTTTAACACAGGTGCATACCAAGAAACAATTGGTGGTTTTGGAGGTTTGCAGCACTGTTTAATTCCATCACCAAAACATCTGTTAATTCAACGGGATAGTGATGGAAATTTAACCACCAAACTATTTGCAGAACAACAAAAAAGTGAAGATTTACTTAATATTTTAGGCTATAATGAAAACTAAAACATACGCTGGTATATCAGCAGAATATTCAAAATTAGAGCAATCAAAAATTATTTTAATTCCTGTGCCTTATGATGGCACAAGCACTTGGCAAAAAGGAGCTGACAAAGGTCCTGATGCTTTCTTGGATGCTTCAGAGAATATGGAACTCTATGACATCGAAACCGATACCGAAGTGTACCAACAAGGTGTGTACTTGGCAGAGGCAGTTACGGAGAACGAATCACCAGAAGCAATGGTAGATGCCGTTCACCAAGCCACAAAAAAATACATAAAAAAGAACAAGTTTGTAACTGTATTTGGAGGTGAGCATTCTATCTCAATTGGCACTATAAGAGCATTCAATGAAATGTTTGAAGATTTAACGGTATTACATATTGATGCACATGCAGATTTACGCGAAAGCTATGAAGGTTCTAAATGTAACCATGCTTGTGCGGTATATGAAGCTAGTCAAAACACCAACCTAATTCAAGTAGGTATTCGCTCAATGGATACTATTGAAAAAACAGTTATGGATGAGGAGAAAACATATTTTGCTCATAAAATGGCAGAGGATGATAATTGGATGGAGTCTGCTATAGACCAAATGACAAACAATGTCTTTATTACCTTTGATTTAGATGCTTTTGACCCTTCAATTATGCCAAGCACAGGTACGCCAGAACCAGGTGGTTTGTTATTGTACGAAACATTAGAATTTTTAAAGCAGGTATTTGAAGAAAAGAACGTTGTTGGGTTTGACATTGTTGAGCTTTGCCCTAATAAAATTGATAAATCTTCAGACTTTTTAGCGGCAAAATTATATTACAAAATGTTAAGCTATAAGTTTTTGGACGAAGCAATTGATGATGATTTTGAAAGCAATTTTAGCGAGACTTCAATAGGAAATAATAAATTCTCAAAATATAATACAGAAGATGACTACTAAAGGACCAATATCACAATTTATAGAAAAGTACTATTTGCATTTTAACGCTGCCGCTTTGGTAGATGCTGCAAAAGGCTATGAAGAACAATTAAACTCTGGATCAAAAATGTTAGTTTCCTTGGCTGGTGCAATGAGTACCGCTGAACTCGGAAAGATTTTTGCAGAAATGATTCGTAAAGATAAAGTGCAAATCATTTCATGCACAGGCGCAAACTTAGAAGAAGATATCATGAATTTGGTAGCGCATTCACATTACAAACGTGTTCCTAACTATCGTGATTTAACACCAAAAGACGAGTGGGATTTGTTAGAAAAAGGTTTAAATCGAGTAACAGATACTTGTATTCCTGAAGAAGAGGCTTTTCGTAGGATACAAGAGCATATTGTTAAAATTTGGAAAGATGCTGAAGCTAAAGGAGAACGTTATTTACCCCATGAGTATATGTACAAACTTTTGCTATCTGGTGTTTTAGAAGAACATTACGAAATAGATCTAAAGGATTCGTGGATGTATGCTGCAGCAGAAAAAAATCTTCCAATAGTTTGTCCAGGTTGGGAAGACAGTACAATGGGAAATATTTTTGCTAGCTATGTATTAAAAGGAGAATTGAAAGCAAGTACAATGAAATCTGGTGTTGAATACATGACATTTTTAGCAGATTGGTACACGGATAATTCTGAAAACGGAATTGGGTTTTTCCAAATTGGTGGTGGTATTGCTGGTGATTTTCCAATTTGTGTTGTACCAATGTTATATCAAGATATGGAACGTACAGATACTCCGTTTTGGAGCTATTTCTGTCAAATAAGTGATAGTACCACAAGCTATGGCTCTTATTCTGGTGCTGTACCAAATGAAAAAATCACGTGGGGAAAACTAGATATTGATACACCAAAATTTATTATTGAAAGTGATGCTACTATTGTAGCACCATTGATTTTTGCATACTTATTAGACCAGTAATCGTGGAAGAGCAAAAAATTGAAAATATTGAATTAAAATACCTAACGGTCAATGATTTTGAAGAATTGAAACAAGCTACGCTTCAGGTTTATGGCGGCATGCAAGATTCAGTTTGGAAAAAGAGTGAAATAAAACGGTTAACTACAATTTTTCCTAAAGGACAGGTTGTAATTAAAATAGATGGGATTATTGCTGGCTGTGCACTATCGTTAATAGTTGATGCAGATAAAATTGAAGATAATCACACCTATAATGATATTGTAGAAGGCGATAAATTCAAAAATCATAATTCTGAGGGTGATGTACTATACGGTATTGATGTCTTTATTAAGCCAGAGTACAGAGGTTTAAGACTGGGTAGGAGACTGTATGATTATAGAAAAGAACTTTGCGAAGAATTGAATCTTAAAGGTATTGTTTTTGGAGGAAGAATGCCTGGTTATCACAAGTTTCAAGGTGAATTGACTCCTAAACAGTATATTGAAAAGGTTAGAAACAAAGAAATTAATGATTCTGTATTAAATTTTCAAATTTCAAATGATTTTCATCCTTTAAGAATCATTAAAGGCTACTTAGAAGGCGATACAGCATCAAAGGAATATGCTGTGTTAATGCGGTGGGACAATATTTACTATACTAAACAAAGCAAAAAAGTAAGTTCAGTAAAAACTGTTGTGAGGTTAGGTTTAATTCAATGGCAAATGCGGCCATATAATAATCTGGAAGAGCTAATGCAACAAGTTGAATATTTTGTGGATAGTGTTGCAGCGTACCGTTCTGACTTTGCGGTATTTCCAGAGTTTTTTAATGCTCCTCTAATGGCAGAATATAACCATATGCATGAGCCAGATGCCATAAGGGAATTGGCAAAGTATACCGAAACTATTGTTGAAAAACTTCAGCAATTATCCATTTCATATAACATTAATATTATTTCTGGGAGCATGCCAGAAGTTGTAGATGATATTTTGTATAACGTTGGTTACTTATGTAGAAGGGATGGTAGTTTAGAGCGTTACGAAAAAATTCACGTTACGCCAGACGAAGCTAAAGTTTGGGGTATGCAGCAAGGAAGTAAATTACAAACCTTTGAGACAGATGCAGGTAAAATAGGTGTCTTAATTTGTTACGATTCAGAGTTTCCTGAATTGTCAAGATTATTATCAGACGAAGGTATGGATATCTTGTTTGTACCATTTTTAACAGACACTCAAAACGGATATGCCAGAGTTCGGTTTTGTGCACAAGCAAGAGCTATTGAAAATGAATGTTACGTTGCAATTGCTGGTAGTGTTGGTAATTTGCCCAATGTAAATAATATGGACATTCAATATGCACAATCAGCCGTATTTACTCCATGTGATTTTGCTTTTCCTAGTAACGGGATTAAAGCAGAGACGACACCAAATACCGAAATGATTTTAGTAGCAGACATTGATTTAAGTTTGTTGCGAGAATTGCATAACTTTGGTGCCGTAAAAAATTTAAAGGATAGGAGAAAAGATTTTTACGATGTTATAAGGGCTGTCTCTTATACACATCTGACGCTGCCGACGACTCCTTAC
>CAJXVG010000107.1 GCA_913061495.1 uncultured Winogradskyella sp. | reverse complement strand
ACGAGATCAGCCTCGGTCTCGTGGGCTCGGAGATGTGTATAAGAGACAGGTCCAAATCTGATCTGCACCAACTTTTGAAAACGAATTATTAATTACTGGCTGAAATTTATTATATAACTCTGTTTGCGTTCTAGAAGTTAAGTATTGAGTAGCTGCATCGTCGTTACCCAATAAAATATTTTTAGCATCGTTAAACGTAATACCCTTAACCGCATTTACAAAAATAGGAGTTGCTTCGCTGACAGCGTCTTCAGCAGCTCTGTTCAGCACTTTTAAACCTTCGTCAGCCAAATTGTCTAAACCTATATCACGTAAAGCTTTATCAACTTTCTGTAATTCTGCTGGTAATACGATTTTTACCAATTCATTTTTAAAAAAACCATCTTTTTGTGTCAGTTTGGTCACTTGTTTGTCAATACCCAAGTCTAATGCTTGGCGTAAACCAGAGGCAATATCCGTATTGCTCAAAACACCACCAGATTGTGGTAAATTGTTAACAACATCTTGCAATTCTGCGCAAGACGAAAGTGTAAAAACAATTAAAATAAGTGAGGCAATTCGTTTCATGGTTTCTTTTTTTTTTCAAAGATAAGATAAAACTCATCAGGTCAATTAATTTTGAAACATTTAGAATCAGATTTTAGGTCTTAAACAATTCACAACTCAACCCATAAACTTTTGAAAATTCCGTAAATTTGCACCACTAAAACGCAATTTTATTACGAATGGAACAAATTTCACCCTATAAACCAAAGCATAAAGTACGAATAGTAACTGCCGCATCACTCTTTGATGGGCACGATGCAGCCATAAATATTATGCGTCGTATCATTCAATCCACAGGAGTTGAGGTGATTCACTTGGGTCACGACAGAAGTGTTGAGGAGGTTGTAAATACAGCCATACAAGAAGATGCCAATGCCATTGCGATGACATCTTACCAAGGCGGACATAATGAGTACTTTAAGTATATGTATGATTTGCTGAAAGAAAAAGGTGCAGAGCATATTAAAATTTTCGGAGGTGGAGGTGGAGTAATTCTTCCTGAAGAAATTAAAGAACTGATGGATTATGGAATTACCAGAATCTATTCACCAGATGATGGAAGGGAACTTGGTCTTCAAGGTATGATTAATGATTTGGTAAAACAATCTGATTATGCTATTGGTGATTCACTTAATGGTGAGGTAAAAGCCCTTCATAAGAAAAATCCAAAAGATATTGCCCGTGTTATTTCTGCTGCAGAGAATTTTCCTGAAGTAGCTAAAGAGGCCCTAGAAGCTATTCATAATAAAAATAAGGATTCAAAAACACCTGTATTAGGAATTACAGGAACGGGAGGTGCAGGTAAATCTTCTTTGGTAGATGAATTGGTACGTCGTTTTCTAATAGATTTTCCTGAAAAAACTATTGGTTTGGTTTCCGTAGATCCTTCAAAACGAAAAACTGGAGGTGCTTTATTAGGAGACAGAATTAGAATGAATGCCATCAACTCACCTCGAGTTTACATGCGTAGTTTGGCAACACGTCAATCTAATTTGGCATTATCAAAATATGTTAATGAAGCCATTGAGGTTTTAAAAGCTGCAGAATACGATTTAATTATTTTGGAAACTTCAGGAATTGGACAATCCGATACCGAAATAATGGAACACAGTGATGTTGCATTGTACGTTATGACGCCAGAATTTGGTGCTGCTACACAGCTTGAAAAGATTGACATGTTGGATTTTGCTGATTTAGTAGCGATAAATAAGTTTGACAAAAGAGGTTCGCTTGATGCGCTTAGAGATGTGAAAAAGCAGTACATGCGTAACAATAATCTTTGGGATATACCGCAAGATGAATTACCGGTTTACGGCACTATTGCTTCACAATTTAACGATCCAGGAATGAATACGCTTTACAAAGCGATTATGGATAAGTTGGAAGACAAAACAGAATCTGATTTAAAATCTACGTTTCATATTTCGGATGAAATGAGTGAGAAGATCTTTGTAATTCCGCCGTCACGTACACGTTATCTTTCTGAAATTGCAGAAAACAACAGAGCTTACGATAAAACGGCGAACGAACAAGTTGAAGTAGCTCAAAAATTATACGGCATTTATAAAACGATTGAGACGGTTTCAGGAGAAACACCAGTTTTAGACAAAGCAGGTATCGATTCAGAGTCTGTGAGTTCAAATGAGACTGAAAATAAAGATTTTATAAAGTTACTAATTGCTGAATTTGATCGCGTAAAACTTAATTTAGATCCTTATAACTGGGAAGTTATTACAGGTTGGGACGATAAAGTAAACCGTTATAAAGACCCTATCTATTCTTTTAAAGTAAGGGATAGAGAAATAAAAATTGAAACACACACGGAATCACTTTCGCATACGCAAATACCAAAGGTTGCTCTTCCAAAATACCAAGCTTGGGGAGATATTTTAAGATGGTGCTTGCAAGAAAATGTACCAGGCGAATTTCCATATACTTCAGGATTATATCCTTTTAAAAGAACAGGTGAAGATCCTGCCAGAATGTTTGCCGGTGAAGGAGGGCCAGAAAGAACCAACAGACGTTTTCATTATGTAAGTGAAGGCTTGCCAGCAAAACGATTATCTACGGCTTTTGATAGTGTAACATTGTATGGCAATGATCCAGATCATCGTCCTGATATTTATGGTAAAATAGGTAATGCTGGTGTTTCCATTTGTTGTTTGGATGATGCAAAAAAACTGTACTCTGGTTTTAACTTAGCAGATGTTATGACCTCTGTAAGTATGACTATAAATGGTCCAGCACCAATGCTTTTAGGTTTTTTTATGAACGCTGCTATTGACCAACAATGTGAGATATACATTCAGGACAACGGCCTTGAAAAAGAGGTTGAGACAAAAATCAATAAATTATATAAAGATAAAGGGGTGGACCGACCAATCTATAGAGGCGAGTTACCTAATGGAAACAATGGTTTAGGTTTGATGCTTTTGGGTGTTACAGGAGACCAAGTATTGCCTGCAGATGTTTATCAAGATATAAAAACCAAGACGATTGCTCAAGTTCGTGGAACGGTACAAGCAGATATTTTAAAAGAAGACCAAGCGCAGAATACCTGTATTTTTTCGACTGAATTTGCCTTGCGTTTAATGGGTGATGTGCAAGAATACTTTATTGAAAACAATGTACGTAACTTCTATTCGGTTTCAATATCTGGTTACCATATTGCTGAGGCTGGTGCCAACCCAATTACACAATTGGCACTGACCCTTTCTAACGGGTTTACTTATGTGGAATACTACCTAAGTAGAGGCATGGACATTAATAAATTTGGACCTAATTTATCGTTCTTCTTTTCGAATGGTATTGATCCTGAATATGCTGTTATTGGTCGTGTGGCACGTAAGATATGGTCTAAAGCCTTGAAGCATAAGTATGGAGCCAATGCAAGAGCGCAGATGTTGAAGTACCATATCCAGACCTCTGGGCGTAGTTTGCATGCCCAGGAAATTGATTTTAATGATATTCGTACCACGCTTCAGGCGTTGTATGCTATTTATGATAACTGTAACTCGCTTCATACCAATGCTTATGATGAAGCTATTACCACACCAACAGAGGAGTCTGTTCGCCGTGCTATGGCCATTCAACTTATTATAAATAAAGAGTTGGGATTGGCTAAGAACGAGAACCCTATACAAGGGTCGTTCATTATTGAAGAGCTGACGGACTTAGTGGAGGAAGCCGTACTTACTGAATTTGATAGAATTACAGAGCGTGGTGGTGTGCTTGGTGCAATGGAAACGATGTACCAACGCAGTAAGATACAAGAGGAAAGCTTGTATTATGAAACGTTGAAGCACAATGGAGAATTCCCGATTATAGGTGTGAACACCTTTTTGAGCTCTAAGGGATCGCCAACAATTCAGCCTAAAGAGGTGATACGCGCTACGGAGGAGGAGAAGCAATTTCAGATTACAACTCTGGAAAACCTTCACAAGGGCAACGACACGGACGCGTTGTTGAAGGGCTTACAGGACAAGGCCATTAACAATGAGAACATTTTTGAAGCTTTGATGGATGTTTGTAAGGTGTGTTCTTTAGGGCAGATTACGGAGGCTTTGTTTGAGGTTGGAGGGCAGTACCGTAGGAACATGTAGGCAAAACCGCCAGTTTTCTATAGTGGAAAATGGGTGGGATGCTTTACTTTCAAAGGTTTTTTAATATAATTATATACTTAAATCCCAAGTGTTTTGCTTGGGATTTTTGTTGTATTAGACCTTGGTGTAAGTCGGTATAAAGTCGGCATATAGTTGGTATATATATGGTTTAATATTGGTATAGTTTGTTGATGCTATTAAAATTTGTATTATATTTAACTGTTTTAAAATGAGTGCATTATGGCAAAACAGAGCGGTATTGTATTTTTTGAAGGCACTTTGGGCGGTATCAACTTTTATTACAGAAAGGGTGTGCCCACGGCGCGGCGTGCCGGTGGGGGGTTTAGCCGTAAGGCGATAAAGACGAGCTCTACCATGGTGCGCGTACGTGAGAGCAACAGTGAATTTGCGGGTTGCGCCAAGGTAAACCGGTATTTTAAACAGGCGCTTGCTCCTTTTTTGGGTGGCCACAAGGATGGCAGTTTGCACAGCCGATTGATGGGCTTGTTTTTGGGCATAAAGGATTTGGACGGGATTAGTAAACGCGGTAAGCGGAGCGTGGTGCTAGGTTTTGCTACTGAACGCGGTAGGCAATTGTTGGAGACCTTTGCTGTAACGCCAGAACGCCCTGCGCTTTTGAAGTGTACGTACGGTTTTGATTTTGACGTGCTGGAGTTTAGGGTGCGTGATTATAGTGCTGGTGCTGCCCAGTTTCCGGAGGGAGCGGATTATATGGAGGTTTTGGTGGGCTTGGTGCGTTTTGATTTTGAAACCCATGCTTTTGCGCAAGTTTTGGCTGCTCCTTTGGTTGTGGAGCGCGATTTTGATGGTACTGCCTTTAGTGTGGGTGTTGATGGGTTGCCCGAGGGGGATGGTGCGCTTATTGCGGTTGTGCGTGTTGCGTTTTACCAGATGGTGAACGGGGAGGGGTATTTGTTGCCTGGTGGTGCTGGGTTTGGGGTTGGGCTGTTTGTTGGTTAGGAGTCAGTGGGTAGCTGACTGTTGGTGGTATGGTTGTTGGGAGTGAGATTCTTCGCTTTCGCTCTGAATGACATGTTGTGCTCTGAATGATAGTATGCTGTGGATGAGGTAGTGGATAGGTTATTTGTTGGGTGTTACCTTTGCCTTTGTGATTATGTTGGGGAAGGCTATTAAAAGTACGTAAAGTTACGTATTGACACTCTGATTTTAAAAAACTAACTTCGCTTATCATTGGATATAAACCATTGAAACGGATTTATATCCTTGTCGTTATGCTTTATTAAAAACCAACCCAATAAATACAGATAATGCCAATACTAAATGATATAATTGATTGGGTGGAAAACAAGCCTATTTTTTGGCAAGTTGCCATTGACCGCTTAATTAGAAATAATGAAATAACTGATAATGATATTACGGAACTAAAGAAAATCTGTAAAGTGGATTATGGGTTATCGGACTTTGATTTTGATGAAGTGGATTTTGATGATTTAAGAGACTTCGCAAATAACGCGACAAGTAGTGATGACATAATACTCGCTAAAATTTCCAATGTGGACAACATAAACGCACTCTCAAAAACGAGTGAATTAGAATTTGCCTCAAATGGACTTACTCTTGTCTACGGAGATAATGGCTCGGGAAAATCAAGTTATGTGAGTATTTTAAAACACGCTTGTAATACCAGAGGTAATAAGCCTAAAATAAATGATAATTTATACGACCCTGCTTGTTTTGGAAACGATAAAAAAGCAGATATAGAATATTCAGTTGATGGAGCAAATTTTAATACAGTAAATCTCATAAATGAAGAAGTAAATGATTCTGTTTTAAAAAGTGTTGATGTTTTTGACACATTTAGTGCAAACCATTATATTGATGGAGAAGATGAAATTGCCTTTATTCCTCAAGGTTTGTCTATTGTTGAAAAATTAGCGGTCTGTATAAAAAAAGTTGAGAACGAACTAAATACGGAATTTTCAAGTCCTGCATTAGAGAAATTCGACCATACACTTTTAGAAGTTTCTGATTGTTCAACTGCAAAAACATTTCTTACCAATTTAAATTCAGAAACTAAACTTGACGAATTAAGAGCTGAAGCAATTTGGAATACTTCTAAAAATTCTAGAATTGAGGAGTTAAACAAACAGATAGATAAATTAAAAGCAACAGATCCAAAGAAAACTTTAAAAGAAAATGAGGATAAAATAAAGCGTTTTGAGATTTTACAAAACAAATTTCAAACGCTCGAAAACAACTTAACAGGAGAAAAATTAAAAGATTTAAAACTAACATTAAATAATCTTGCAACAACAAGTAAAGCACTTAAAGAATCCTCTGAAAAAGCATTCTCTGAATTGCCACTTGAAGGAGTTGGTAACAGTTCTTGGAAGTTGCTTTGGGAAAGTGCTCGAAAGTTCTATAATACAAGTACCGAAACAGAAAATTTTCCAGAAGTAAAAGCAGATAGTAATTGCCCTCTTTGTTTTCAAGATTTAGGAGAAGATGCAAAAAACAGATTTACTGCTTTTGAAGATTTTGTGAAAAATGATATTCAAAAAACTTTTGATGAAGCTTCTGATAAATTTGATTTAGAATTTGAAAATTTAAATAGTCAAGATTTCTCTTTTGAAGAACAAAAACCTACAACTATTGAGTTAGATGAATTGATTATTGATTATTCACAAAGTCAAGAACAATATTTAGAGTCACTTTCTAAGCAAAGAGACTATTTGACAGGTCTCTTTAATTCAAAAAAAGCAGTCGAAACGATTAATTCAATTGAAATTGAGAACTCGCCTAAAACTCAAATTCAAGCCCTCATTAAAACCTTAAAAGAAGCAAATGAGAAATTAAAAATCCAATCAATTGAAGAAGATTTAAAACCGCTCAATAAGGAACTAAATCAATTAAAGGGAGAAAAAAAGATTTTTGATTTTAAACCAAAATTAGGTCGTGAAATTTATCGACAAAAAAAGATAAAACAACTTAATGAATGTATTAGTAAATGTAATACTCGAACAATCACTACACTTAGTAACGAGTTAGCGACAAATTACATAAGTCAAAATCTTAAACTGAATTTCAAAGCAGAACTTACCAAGTTAGGTTTTAAAAACATCAAAATAGAAACCGAAACAAAAGGACAGAGGGGAAAACAATATCACTATTTAAGACTTGACGAGCAAAACGCAAATGGAATTGCACTAAAAGACGTTTTAAGCGAGGGAGAACATAGGTGTATTTCCTTGGCTACGTTTTTATCTGAATTATCTATTTCAGAACATAAAAGTGCTATAATTTTTGACGACCCAGTTTCATCTCTAGACCATAAATGGAGAAATAAAATATCAAAAAGAATTACAGAAGAAGCTTTAGAACGACAAGTTATCGTATTCACTCACGACATTACTTTTCTACTGATGATTCAAGAACATTCTAAGAGTTTGAATTGTGATTTAGACATAAAGAGCCTTACTAGAAAAAAAAAGGAAACAGGGCTGATTGCAAGCAATCCACCTTGGGATGCTTTGCCTGTGGGAAAACGAATTGGCTTGTTGAAAGATGCATATCAAAAACTAGAGAAAATCGAAAGAACCGAAACGGAAGAGGTATACAAGGAAAGGGCGAAAATTTTGTACGGTAAACTACGAGAAACTTGGGAGCGATTTATAGAAGAAGTATTCTTGAATGGAGCAATACAAAGGTTTGGTAGAGCAATACAAACTCAACGTTTATCAAAAGTTGTAGACTTAACAGATGATGATTATAATCTTGTTGATGCTAATATGAGTAAATGTTCTACTTATTTCACAGGACACGATACAGCAGGTACTTTAATTGAAGAAATGCCTGATTCTGACGAATTTCTTGCTGATTTGAAAACTTTAGAAGAATATATTAAAGATATTAGGAAACGAAGAAAATAACAAAGCATAACAATGTATATAAAAAATAGGCGAAACAGTAATAAATTCAAGGGTTTTGGCTCGTTTATAAGTTTGTGTTTAACTGAAAGTTAAGTACTTAGAAATCGCCTACTTTTCATATACTAACCGATAAGCGTAACTCGTTTTTTCCGTTCTTGCAGACTCGTGCCATTTTCACTCTCTGTATGTTCCTTTAAAGGCTAAGAACGCACCCAAAAACTTTTTGCTGCCAGTGGTTCTACGGGATCTGGGTTTGGGGTTTGGGTTTTGTTGGTTATGAGTTAGTGGGAAGGTTGGTTGTTGGGTGTTGGATTCTTCGCTTTCGCTCTGAATGACATGTTGTGTTCTGAATGATATGGTGTGCTGTGGGATATTTGGTGGATGTTGCTATTTGTTGTTTGTTATTTTTGTAAAGATTGCGTAGAGCTCGGTATTGAGAAGTTTAAAATATTGACTTCTTTTATCCTGCCGTTTGCAACAAGCTAAATGGAACACCTATTTTGAGTATTTTTTAACCACAGCATCCCCCCAATCGGCGATTGATTGAATTAAGGGAATTAAGGTTTTACCGAAATCAGTTAAGGAATACTCGACTTTTAAAGGAGGTTTTGAGGTATAAACGGTTCTCTTGATTAGGCCATCTTCTTCTAGAGCTTTTAGTTGTAAGCTCAAAGTGCGTTCAGTAACGGTTGGCATTGATTTTCTCAATTCGTTATACCGTAATTTATCGTTCATCAAATGAAAAAGAATAACTGTTTTCCATTTTCCGCCAATAATTCCCATTGTTAAACTTGCACAACAAGGGTAATCTTTACCTCTGAAATTGAGCATTTTTGGTTCTGTTGTTTCCATACAATTTATACTATCATTTATGACCGTTATTGCAAAGATAGAATGCTATACTTATTTTTGCAACTATAATTATTATAGTAATTAAAAATCAATACATTATGAAAGCAATGACAATTAGCGAATATGGTGAAAACGCAACCTTTGAATCTAAAGAAGTAGAAAAACCAACTCTTAAAAATGGAGAGGTATTAGTTAAAATTTCTGCATCAAGTATCAATACAGTAGATACAAAGATTAGAAATATGGGAACAGATTTACCATTTGCACCAGCAACGCCAGCTATACTAGGAATGGACTTTGCAGGAACAATTGAAGAAATAGGAACAGATATAACTGATTTTTCGGTTGGAGATGAGGTCTATGGTTGTGCAGGTGGACTGGGAGATTTGCAAGGAACATTAGCTGAATATATAACAGCGGATAGCAAACTAATTGCTCGAAAACCCAAAAACCTAACAATGAAAGAAGCGGCATCACTTCCTTTGGTTGGAATAACAGCTTACGAGGGTTTAACCCGAGCAAACGTTAAAAGCGGTCAGAAAGTTTTGGTACACGGTGGTACAGGTGGAGTTGGACACGTAGCTGTACAATTGGCTAAATATTTTGGAGCAGATGTTTTTGCAACGGTTAGCAGCGAAAAACAAATGCAAATCGTAAAAAGTTTTGGTGCAGAACCAATAAATTATAAAACAGAACAGGTTGAAGATTACGTCAATAAGCATACAGACGGAGTAGGATTCGATGTGGTATTTGATTCTGTAGGTGGAGAAAATATGCTTAAATCTTTTGAAGCAACTGCTTTAAATGGTCAAGTTACAAGTACAGTTTCCATATGTGAACTTGATTTAACTACCATGCACTTTAAAGGACTTACTCTACACGTAGTATTTATGCTTATACCAATGCTACATAATTTTAAGAGCTGTCTCTTATACACATCTGAGCTGCCGACGACTCCTTACGTGTAGATCTCGGG
>CAJXVG010000106.1 GCA_913061495.1 uncultured Winogradskyella sp. | reverse complement strand
GTCTCGTGGGCTCGGAGATGTGTATAAGAGACAGGAATAATATTACTCATATTTTTAGCGATACTTATTGCTATTCCATTTGTGTTGGAATCTAAAGTAGACACTATTGTACAAAACTATGCTGATGAAAACCTAAACTCAGAACTTAGTTTTGATGATATAAGCTTAAGCCTTATCAGTAGTTTCCCCAAGGCAAATGTTAGTGTTGAAAATTTGAAAATTACAACACGTGCTCCCTTTGAAGATGAAACATTAGCCACGGCAAAATCAATTTCCTTTGAGATGCCTTTAGGTGAATTGTTTAAAGGAAGTGATGAACCTCTTATAGTAAATGAAATATTGGCCGATGAGTTACTCCTAACGCTTAAGACCAATAAAAAGGGAAGAGTAAATTATGACATCTTAAAAGAAAAAGAAGTTGAAGATACGAATGTGGCTCAAGATTCAACTTCAGGTAGTTTTAGTTTTGACATAGAAAATTATGAACTCAACAACAGTGCCTTTACCTATATCGACGAAGTCTCAAACACAAACCTTTACGCGACTGAAATAAATCATAGTGGCAAAGGGATATTTTCTGGTGAAGTGTCAGAATTAGACACTAAAACGGAAGCAAGAATAAGCATGTCTATTGACAGTACGGAATATTTAAGCAATAACATAATAAAATTAGACGCCTTAATCGATCTCGATTTAGAAAACCAAAAATATACCTTTAAGGACAACACAGGCTTTATAAACGAATTGCCTTTAGAGTTTGAAGGATATGTGCAATTAGTTGAAGAAGGACAGCAAATTGACATTCGATTTAGAAACCCGGAATCCTCTTTCAAATCTTTTTTAGCGGTTATCCCTAAAGAATACACCAAAAACATTGAAAACGTTGAAACCACTGGAAATTTTACAATTAATGGAGTTATAAAAGGTTTGGTTTCTGAAGAAACTATCCCAACGTTAGATATTAATATGCGCTCAGACAACGCATCTTTTAAATATCCTGACCTACCAAAAAGCGTCAGTAATATTATGATTGATGCAGCCGTGAAAAATACCACTGGAAATGTTGATGATACTTATATTGATATAAATAAATTAGATTTTAAAATAGACCAAGACGTTTTTAAATCTGAAGCACATATAAAAAACCTCACTAAAAACATTTTAGTAGATGCCAATATTGATGGTGTTTTAAACTTGGCGAATATATCAAAAGCTTACCCTATTGAAATGGAAAATGAATTGAGTGGAATTCTAAGAGGTAAACTCAACACATCTTTTGATATGGATGCCATTGAAAACAATGCGTATCAGCGTATAAAAAATAATGGCAGTGTTTCTATTTCTAATTTTGTGTTTTCTTCTGAAGATATTGTAAATCCTATTCAAATTAATGAAGCAGACATGACTCTTAAACAAGGCTCAGTAAGCCTTAACACTTTTAATGCCCAAACGGGTAAAAGTGATTTTTCTGCAACAGGAAACATTAACAATTTACTCGGATTTTTATTGAGTGACAAAGGCCTTCAAGGTAATTTTAACCTAACCTCTAATACGTTTGCCATTTCAGATTTTATGGTTGAGGATAAAACAGCAAGCGAAACTTCAAATAAAACAACCTCAGCAAAAGAGTCTTTAAAAATTCCTGAGTTTTTAGAGTGTACCATTTCAGCAAATGCAAATACAGTTTTGTATGACAATTTAACTCTAAAAAATGTTAAAGGGTTGTTGATTATAAAAGACCAAAATGCCAATCTTAAAGATGTCACCACTGACATTTTTAGTGGTAAGTTAGGTGTTTCAGGCAACGTTTCGACTAAAGGCGCTCAACCAAAATTTGATTTAAACTTAGCTATGCAGCAATTTGACATTTCCCAATCCTTTAAAGACTTGGAGATGTTAGAGTCCATAGCACCTATAGCAAAAGTTATTCAAGGAAAATTAAATTCCACAATATCGGTAAGTGGGTTTTTGGACCAAAGTTTTTCACCAGACTTAAGCACTATATCAGGAAACGCATTAGCCGAAATACTAACCTCTAACATTGACACTTCAAAAAGTCCATTGCTTGCAGGATTAGACAATAAACTCAATTTTTTAGATTTACAAAATATTCAAAAAAATATTGACACCAGATTAAGTTTTGATAATGGTCAAGTTACCGTAGAGCCTTTCACCATAAAATATAAGGACATTCCCATTGAAGTTTCAGGAACACATACCTTTACAAATAACATGCAATATGATGTTGTATTTCAGGTGCCTGCAAAATATTTAGGTGGAGAAGTAAATAGACTTATCGGTAAAATAAATGATAACGAAGTAAATAACCTCACAATACCTGTAACTGCCAATATTAATGGTAGTTTTTCCAGTCCAAATATATCTACAGATTTAACAAGTGGTGTTTCTAGCTTAACGAAACAACTCATAGAGATTGAGAAACAAAAATTAATTGGAAAAGGAAAAGATAAAATAAAAGATTTACTTGGTGGAGCAATGGGCGGAAACCAAAACAGCCAAGCAACAGATTCTGTTAAAACAGATAGCACAAAAACCAAAAACAATATTAAAGAAGGAGTGAAATCTGTACTTGGTAGTATTTTTGATCGTAATAAAAAATCTAAAAAAGAACAGGACTCAATCAAAAATTGATTTATTTTTAATAAATACAGCTTTTTTTATTAAAGTTTGTTAATAATTGCCTAATTATTTGCTATTCTTAAAAATTAGGTTATAATGTAGGTTCACTTAACATTAAATAAGATACATGAGGCAGTTAAAAATCACCAAGCAGGTTACCAACAGAGAGGATAAATCTTTAGATAAATATTTACAAGACATCAGTAAAATCCCGTTGATAACCGCAGATGAGGAAGTAGAATTAGCGCAGAGAATTAAGAAAGGTGATCAACAAGCTTTAGACAAGTTAACAACGGCTAACTTAAGATTTGTTGTTTCTGTGGCTAAGCAATATCAAAACCAAGGATTAAAATTACCAGATTTAATTAATGAAGGAAATGCAGGTTTGGTGAAAGCGGCTAAACGTTTTGACGAAACCAGAGGTTTTAAATTTATCTCTTACGCTGTATGGTGGATTAGACAAGCTATTTTACAAGCATTGGCAGAGCAATCGCGTATTGTAAGGTTACCATTGAATAAAATTGGCACAATTAATAAAATAAACAAAGCATTTTCGCACTTGGAGCAAATTAGCCAAAGACCTCCAAATGCTGAGGAAATTGCACGCGAACTAGATATTAGTGTACGCGAGGTTAAACAATCCATGAAAAATTCTGGACGCCATTTATCAATGGATGCACCACTAAAAGATGGAGAGACGTTTAGTCTATATGATGTTGTAAGTTCTGGTGAATCACCAAAACCAGATAAGGAGTTAATGCGCGAATCCTTAAATACTGAAGTTGAGCGTGCTTTAGAAACCTTAACGCAAAAGGAAAGCGACGTTATTCGTTTAAATTTTGGTATTGGAGATCAACCACCAATGACACTTGAAGAAATAGGTAATATTTACGATCTTACAAGAGAGCGTGTAAGACAAATTAGAGAAAAAGGAATTAGAAGATTAAGACACGCTAGTAAGAGTAAAATATTAAAAACGTATTTGGGATAATTTAATTTTTTATTTTCAAATAGTTGATATATATTTGCCGACCATTTGGAAGAATAAGATAACACAAAACTATCGATAAATGATTAAAATCGAAATCAAAGAAGGAGAAAACATAGAACGTGCACTTAAGCGTTATAAGCGTAAACACAGAAATGTGCAGATTATGCAAAACTTAAGAGAATCGCGTTATTTCACTAAGCCTTCTGTTAAAAGAAGAAAAGAGGTTCAAAAAGCTGAGTATATTCAAGGCTTAAGAGATCAAGAAGAAGTATAGATTACTCTTTAGATAAAATATATTAGAGCAACCTTTGGTTGCTCTTTTTTTGTTGCTTTTAAGTTTATATATTTATTTCAACCACCAAACCTTCATTTGCCCTAATATTAAAAACAGTTTCATCTTCAAAAATGAAATACTGACCTTTTATGCCAACCAGTTTACCGGAATAACTTAATTGCTTTTTCAGATTTAGACTTTTCGGCTTTGCAGGATACCTTTCTACAGGAAAATGTAAATTGGTTTCAGAATTAGATTCAATAAAGTATGCTTTGGCTTCTTCAGGAATATATTGCTTTAAGTTAGACCTCCATTCTTTTAAGTCTTCATCTT
Source organism: uncultured Winogradskyella sp. (assembly GCA_913061495.1). Taxonomy (GTDB): domain Bacteria; phylum Bacteroidota; class Bacteroidia; order Flavobacteriales; family Flavobacteriaceae; genus Winogradskyella. The sequence goes on along the minus strand of CAJXVG010000106.1, from coordinate 5,666 downwards.
TAATATCATTTTTCAGCATATTTCGCCAATTGGTCTTATCTGCAACATGTTTTTTTAATGCAATTTCTGTGATACCAGCCAAATAACGGTTAGGCACTTCTACAATTTCAATAGCTTCGTGAGCTCCTTGATCAATCCAACGTGTTGGTACTTGGCTTTTTCTGGTCACACCAACTTTTACATTACTTGAGTTTGCCAAATAAACAACGTGTGGTTGTAACTGTACTTTCTTTTCGTAATCTAAATCCCGATCTTCCTTATCTAAATGTGCGGTACTCAATTCTGGTCGCATAATCCAGTCACCTGCAAAAGGTTTATCAAAAAAACAGCTTTTACAAAATCCTTGTCTGTAAATGAGTTTATTTAAGCCACAACTCAAACACTGTTCTCCAACTAACTTAATTTCAAGTGGTTTATTCAATAATTGATTCACATGAATAAAATCATTTTTAAACACCAAATAATATTGAATCGGTTCTAAAAACTCCGTTTGCATTTTAGTGAGGACACCTGTATAAACCATAAAGAATTTTAGTATTTTTAGCATTAGTAATGTAGCGTAAAGATAGCCAATCCATGCCAATTCCTATTGTAAATTCTATTGCCTCTTGGTTTTTGAAAAAACGATTTCATCAAATCGATCTGTTTTTAAAGTATCCCAATGAAGTACAGAATGAACTCCTTTTTAATTTATTGAGAATTGCCAAGGATACTGAAATTGGCAAGCAATATGATTTTGCCTCTATCAAAACCTATAAAGAGTTTAACGAGCGCGTGCCAGTTGTAAACTATGAAACTATTCAACCATTAATTGAACGCGCCAGACATGGTGAACAAAATATTTTTTGGCCAAGACCAATTAAATGGTTTGCAAAATCTAGTGGTACTACAAATGCCAAAAGCAAGTTTATTCCTGTGAGCTACGAATCTTTAGAAGATTGCCATTACGCAGCGAGTAAAGATTTACTGTGCATGTACCTAAATAATAATGAAAATGCACAATTATTTACAGGTAAAAGTTTACGGCTTGGTGGCAGCAAAGAACTTTATAAAGAAAACGGAACTGTTTTTGGAGATCTAAGTGCCATTCTAATTGATAATATGCCGTTTTGGGCAGAATATAGCAGCACACCAAGTAACAGAGTCTCTTTGATGAGTGATTGGGAAACCAAAATGCAAGCTATTGTTGATGAAACCATAAACGAAAAAGTAACAAGTTTGGCAGGAGTACCATCATGGATGCTGGTGTTACTTAACAATGTATTAGAAACTACTGGTAAAGACAGTATTTTTGATATTTGGCCAAATTTAGAAGTTTACTTCCATGGAGGTGTAAGTTTCAATCCATACATAGAACAATATCGTGCCATTTTACCTTCAAAGAAATTTAAGTATTATGAAATTTATAATGCTTCTGAAGGATTTTTTGCAATACAAGATCAGAATTATTCAGGCGATTTATTACTGATGCTAGATTATGGAATTTTCTATGAATTTATCCCAATGGATGCTTATGGTACTGAAAACCAAAAAGTAATTCCACTAAGCGATGTAGAACTGAACACAAATTATGCTGTTGTCATTACCACAAATGCTGGTTTGTGGCGCTACAGAATTGGTGATACCATTAGATTTGTGAGTTTAAAACCACATAGAATAAAAGTTTCTGGCAGAACCAAGCACCACATCAATGCATTTGGCGAGGAACTGATTATTGAAAATGCTGAAGATGCACTTAAAAAAGTTTGTAAAAGAACTGCATCTGAAATTGTAGATTATACTGCTGCTCCAATTTTTATGAAAGGAAAAGAAAAGGGTGCTCATGAATGGATTATTGAATTTAAAACTCCTCCTGAAAATATGTCTTATTTTGAAGAATTGTTTGATAATGCCCTTAAAGCATTAAACTCTGATTACGAGGCTAAACGTTATAATAATATGACGTTGAACAAACCAAAAATTCATATGGGAAGACAGCACCTTTTCTATGATTGGCTAAAAGAAAACAATAAACTTGGAGGACAACATAAAGTTCCAAGACTTTCAAATTCAAGATGTTATGTTGATGAATTATTGAAATTAAATCAACTGTAGTATTCTATCTTAAAAGTTGCAGTACTGCTCCAGTAATCGGTAAAATTTCTTCGTATATCTAAAAAGAGGCACAAAACGCTCTAGGTTTCATCTAAAACACTAACTTAGAGCAATTAATCCATTTTCCCTACATTATGAGATATACATTTCAACTTATGTTGACTGTATTTGTATTTGTTGCTTATTTCGCATTTAACACTACAGATCCAAAAAGTAATGACACCGTTGCTGACCTAAACGAAAGCGGCTATATTTTTGATGTCAACGTTACACAAATCAATTCAAAATATTCCGAAATACCTAGTGCTGTTTTTAGAAACAAACTAGTCCTTGTATCTTCTAAAAAAATTGGAGCTATTGGTAATGGCATTGATAAAAACACCAACCAACCCTACACTAATTTGTTTTGTACTGACATAGAAAAAGGTAATATAGAATTGTCCACACCTATACTCTTCAGCAGAATTTTAAACAGTAAAGGTAACGAAGGCCAAGTCTCTTTTTCGCCTAACCAGTACACTATTTATTACACACGCAGCGAAAGAGATAATTCAGCCAACTATCAGCTTTATAAAGCTAGGTTAGAATATGGCTCTTATGGTAATTGGACAAATCATAAACTCATAAAATTTAGTAGTAAAGACTATTCTGTAGAAAACCCTCATGTTTCTACAGACGGTAAGTTCTTATATTTTTCTTCTAACATGGAAGGTGGTTTTGGAGGTTTTGATCTTTACAGAGTTTCTATTGAAACTGATGGTACATTAGGTGACCCTATTAATTTAGGAGGAACCGTAAATACTGATAAAGATGAAAAATACCCTCACACCTCTAAAGACGGAAAGGAATTATTTTTCTCTTCTAAAGGGCACAATGGCCAAGGAGGTTATGATATTTTTATTTCAAATAATATTAGAGATTTTGAATATAGTAAACCAAGAAACCTAGGTATAAAAATGAATTCTATTAGAGATGATATTGCCTTTACGCTTATTAACGACAGTAAAGGAGTATTTTCTTCTAACGCAGGTAATGTTGGCCAACGTTTTAATATGTATAAGTTTAATGCTAAAGCTATTTACCAAGACTTGGAAGGTGTAATATTAGAAGAAAACGGTGAAATATTACCAAACACAATTGTCGTTTTATACGATAGTAAAGGCAATGAAATTGAACGTCAATTAACAGGTAAAGATGCGGCTTATATATTTAAAATAAGACCATTTGAAGAATATCAGCTTAAGACCATAAAAGCAGGTTACGAGGATGCTATAGTAGAATTTAAATCAAATAACACTAAAATTGATTTTGCCTTTAAAGAAAACCTGAAATTATCTTCTAAAGGTAAATTGGCCAAGAAAAAGTAAGAAAACCTTTTATCGTAAAAATAGACCAGATAGTTCTATACAACGAATTTTAATTGAAGTTTAACCAAAAAAACAACAAGATTTAGCACCACTACAATTATAGCTTATATATTAGCAGTAAATAAATGTGCTATCATTATTTAAAACCCCTTACTAAATATAAAAATATTGCATGCAATATTAAATTAATCAATCCTTAATTAAACATAAAGCCACAATTTCAAGTTTTGAAATTGTGGCTTTTTTTATTTAAGCAATCTCTATTTAGTTAAGACACAGCCTTAAGTTTCTTTAATGTAGATTTTGCTAATCTATCTTCAGCATAAGCCTTTGTGACATTGAACTTTGTCTCTCCAGAACCTGGCAAATCAAACATAGCTTGTGTTAAAATCTCTTCGCAAAGTGAACGTAATCCACGAGCGCCTAACTTGTATTCTATAGCCTTATCTACTATATAACCTAATGCTCCTTCGGTAATACTAAACTCTACTTCATCCATTTCAAACAACTTTTTGTATTGCTTAATAATGGCATTTTTAGGCTCGGTTAAAATGGCTCTCAATGTTTTTGCATCTAAAGGATCCATATGCGTTAACACTGGTAAACGACCAATTATTTCAGGAATAAGCCCAAAATCCTTTAAGTCTTTCGGAATAATATACTGTAGAATATTATCCTTGTCAATCACATCAGATTTTATAGTGGCATATCCTATGGCTTGCATATTTAATCGTTTTGTAATAACACGCTCAATACCATCAAACGCACCGCCTGCTATAAACAAGATATGCTCTGTATTGACTTCTATAAATTTTTGGTCTGGGTGCTTTCTTCCTCCTTTTGGCGGTACATTAACCGTAGTTCCTTCCAGTAATTTCAATAATGCTTGTTGTACACCTTCTCCTGAAACATCCCTCGTTATAGAAGGATTATCACTTTTTCGTGCAATTTTATCAATTTCATCAATAAAAACGATACCACGTTCGGCTTTTTCTAGATTGTAATCTGCTGCTTGTAGTAGTCTTGTTAAAATACTTTCTACATCTTCACCAACATAACCAGCTTCAGTTAAAACCGTTGCATCAACTATTGCCAAAGGCACATTGAGCATTTTGGCAATGGTCTTTGCCATTAAGGTTTTACCTGTACCTGTTTGGCCAACCATAACTATATTACTTTTCTGAATTTCGATATCGTCATCAGATGGTGGTTGCAACAAACGCTTATAATGATTGTAAACCGCAACGGACATTACACGCTTGGTGTATTCTTGGCCAATTACATATTCATCTAAAAACGATTTAATTTCCTTTGGTTTGCGTAACATTAATTCTGAACTTAATTCAGAATTGCCGGTTTGCTTAGATTCTTCAATAACAATACCATGAGCCTGCTCTATACAGCGATCACAGATATGTGCATCTAAACCTGCTATCAATAAATTTGTTTCTGGCTTTTTCCTACCACAAAATGAACATTCTAATTCTTCTTTTGCCATAACTTTTTAATCTTTTTTCTTAGTTTAGTTAGTCGGTGGATATGGTAATTACTTTCGTTCTAAAACTTCATCGATCATTCCATAATCCAATGCTTCTTGAGAACGCATCCAATAATCACGATCTGAATCTTTTTCTACTTGTTCAAAAGAATTACCTGAGTGGTTTGCTATAATTTGATACAACTCTTCTTTCACTCTTATAGTTTCCTTCAATGCAATTTGCATATCGCTTAATTGCCCTTGGGTACCTGCACTTACTTGGTGAATCATAACACGAGAGTGCTTTAAAGCAGAGCGTTTTCCTTTTTCCCCAGCGCACAATAATACTGCTGCCATAGATGCTGCCATACCAGTACAAATTGTAGCGACGTCTGGTTTTACAAATTGCATGGTATCATAAATACCTAAACCTGCATAAACGCTACCTCCTGGTGAATTAATGTATATTTGAATATCTTTTGAAGCATCTGAACTTTGTAAAAACAGCAACTGTGCTTGTATAATATTTGCAACCTGGTCGTTTACACCTGTACCTAAAAAGATAATACGATCCATCATTAGACGTGAAAACACATCCATTGCAACTGCGTTCATTTGACGCTCTTCAATAATGTTTGGAGTTAAGTTTGAAGGGTACATACTATCAATAATCTTACTGCTGTCTCTTATACACATCTCCGAGCCCACGAGACCGAGGCTGATCTCGT
>CAJXVG010000105.1 GCA_913061495.1 uncultured Winogradskyella sp. | reverse complement strand
GGAGTCGTCGGCAGCGTCAGATGTGTATAAGAGACAGAAATACAACAGACCTATTTACTGGGACTCAAAAGCCAAAGAAGAAAATAATGATACTGAGGTATTCGATTTTGAGAAATCCGAAATTATAGAAGATAGAAGTTACTTTGCTAATGGAAAACTTTTACACCAGATAAACAATCAAGATTGCGGTTCACCATTTTCATCTGACTACCTCTTGGAAGAACAAGAAAGACTGTTGACTGAATTTAAAGGACTAATTGAATTGAAAAGGAAAAAATAAAGCCGAACGCACAACAATGGCTATACGTAATGCGGGTCGAATGGCAAAACCAAAGTTTTTGTCCCCTATTCCGGTCGCCATTTTGTATATTTATTGGCAGAAAATAACAAATATAAAAACGGCTCGCTACCGTCCGTGCGAAATTGAAAACTACCGCTTCCAATTCCCGCACTACACATAGCCGAGACCGTTGTGGTTAATGTAAAAAAACCGAGAAACTAAATGAATAAAACAATATTTGAGATTACTAAAATGGACTGTCCTTCAGAGGAAAATCTAATCCGAATGAAATTGGACGGAATTTCAAGTATTGCGAATTTGGACTTTGACATTCCCAACCGAAAACTGACCGTTTTTCACAGCGGAGAAACTGACCAAATCGAAAAATCAGTTATCGAACTGAATTTAGGCGGAAAGAAAATCTCGACTGAACAAACCGACCAAACAGAATTTAATGAAAATGCAAATCAAAAAAAACTACTTTGGTCTGTACTTGCCATAAATTTTACGTTTTTCATAATTGAAATGACAACAGGAATAATCTCAAAATCAATGGGGTTGGTTGCCGACAGTTTAGATATGCTTGCGGACAGTTTCGTTTACGGAATTAGCTTGTTTGCGGTTGGTGGAACAGTAATAAAGAAAAAACGGATTGCCAAACTTGCTGGATATTTTCAAATAACACTTGCAATTATCGGATTTGTAGAAGTTTTAAGGAGATTTTTCGGAGACGAGAAATTACCAAACTTTTCGACAATGATTATCGTTTCAATTTTCGCACTTATTGCAAACGGAATTTGTCTTTACATTTTACAAAAGTCAAAAAGTAAGGAAGAGGCACATATGAAAGCAAGTATGATTTTCACTTCAAACGATGTGATTATAAATTTAGGAGTAATAACAGCTGGACTTTTGGTAAACTGGTTGAGTTCAAGCAAACCTGATTTGATTATCGGAACAATAGTTTTTGTTTTGGTAATTCAAGGTGCTTTTAGAATTTTAAAATTGAGTAAATAAATAAAAAAACACTAACCACAACAATGGCTATAAGTAATTGCTTGTTCTTGCCTACTTCTGAAAATCCTCGCGGATTTTCAGTTTGGTGTGTACTTGCAAAAGTAAGTGTTAAACCACGCAACTACTCATAGCCGAGAACGTTGTGTTTCATACAATCAGCCGCATATTTTAGCACTTTCGGTTTTTGCCAACGCTAAATTCCAAAGCTCTAAAAACCAAAAGAGCTAAAATTTACCAACGCTCGGAAAAATACAATCTGAATTTCTTGTTTTCCAAAATTTGACAAACTATATTTGACACTTATTGTCAAGTAATAATTTTCAAATGGAAACAATCGGACAAATTTTACGGAATAAAAGACAAGCTCTAGGACTTCTCTTAAGGCAAGTTTCTGCTTATGTCGATATCGACCAAGCTATTTTGAGCAAAATCGAAAGAAACGAGAGGAAGCCTACAAAAGAAATGTTGGTAAAACTTGCGGAAATTCTCAAACTTGATAAAGACGAACTTTTAGTGCAATTTATAAGCGACAAAATAGCCTATGAAATAGTAGACGAAGATTGTGCAAGTAAAGCACTAAAAGTTGCAGAGAAAAAAATCAAATATTTAAAATCACATCCAATTCAAAACTAACTATGCGAACATTAACAACTGACACAGAAAATACTAGCGTAGTTGAAGAACCTCAATTAGCAGTAAAATTCTATCCTAAAACCGAAAAGAAAAAACAAACAGGAAAATCTACCTTGAATATGCTTTCTTTATTTTCTGGTTGTGGTGGAATGGATTTAGGTTTTGAGGGAGATTTTTCAGTTTTAAAATCATCTGTGAATGAGGTTTTAAATCCCGATTTCATAAACAAAGAACTAGAAAATAATTTCGTTAATCTTTCTAAAACACGTTTTAAAACAGTTTTTGCAAACGATATTTTAAAGGATGCAAGAAATGCTTGGGTAAACTACTTTTCGAAAAGAGGACATAACGCAGAAGATTACCAAACAGACAGCATAGTCGATTTAGTAAAGCTACATCAAAACGGAACAAAGGTTTTCCCAAAAAATATAGACATTGTAACTGGTGGTTTCCCTTGTCAAGATTTTAGTGTTGCCGGAAAAAGAAACGGACTTAATTCACATAAAAACCACAAAGGAGAACTAAACACAGAAACTTGTGCAACAGAAGAAACTCGTGGTCAGCTATATATGTGGATGAAACAAGTTATCGAAATAACTCAACCAAAAATTTTCATTGCAGAAAATGTAAAAGGTTTAGTAAATCTTTCAAACGTCAAGGACATTATTCAAAATGATTTCTCTTCTGCTGGAGATAATGGATATTTAGTTTTAAATCCTCGTGTTTTACACGCAGCAGATTATGGTGTTCCGCAATCAAGGGAACGAGTTTTCTTTATTGGTATAAAAAAATCTGCATTAAAAAAATCCGCTCTTGAACAATTAGAAAGAGAAGACATTTCGGATAAATACAATCCGTATCCTAGACCAACTCACGCTTACACAACTGATGGAGAAGATTTAAAACGTCACGTAGATTTAAAAGAACTTTTCGCAAACTTAAAAGAACCTGAAAAATCAAAAGATTTATCTCAACAATTTTACTCGAAAGCAAAATTTATGGGTAAGCATTGTCAAGGTCAAATAGAAATAAAACCAGATGGAATTAGCCCAACCATTAGAGCAGAACATCACGGAAATATCGAGTTTAGAAGATTATCTAAAAAAAATGGAGGGATTATAACCAAAGAACTTTCCAAAGGTCTTAAAGAAAGACGTTTGACACCTAGAGAATGTGCTTTAATTCAAACTTTTCCGCCTGATTATGAATTTGTAATACCAAACAAAAACGGTCGTAAAGGTTCATATTTAGTAAGTCCTTCAAAAGCATATAAAGTAATTGGGAATGCTGTTCCACCACTACTCGCTTACAATTTAGCAAAGAGAATAGAAAATGTTTGGGACTTATATTTTAAAAAATAATGGTAGTATCAGTTAATTCAGAACCACAAAAAAGTGAGTTCAACACTTTATTAAATTCTACAATTGAAGAATTAAATGCTCACGCAAAGAAATCGCCTAAAAAGATTGAGCAGCTAAAAGGAGCAAAACTTGAACCTTATGTTCGAGATGTGATGACGGATTTAGCTGTAGGTTCACAATTTGAAAATTCCATTGAATTAATTGGAGGTCAAAAATTTCCAGACATTGTTGCGAAAAAATTTTATGGAATAGAAGTTAAAACTACAACTCAAAACCATTGGAAAACAACGGGAAATAGCGTTTTAGAATCTACAAGAGTAGATGATGTCGAACGCATATTTATGCTTTTCGGTAAACTTGGAAAACCTATTGAATTTAGGTGTCGAGCTTATGAAGAATGTTTATCAGAGGTTGTTGTTACACATTCGCCAAGGTATTTAATCGATATGAACTTGGAAAAGGGAAAAACCATTTTTGACAAAATCAATACACCTTACGATACTTTGCGTCAAAAGAAAAATCCAATTAAACCAATAACGGACTACTACAAAAGCAAGTTGAAACCTGGTCAAGATTTGTGGTGGATTCAAGACACAGAACAAGCAAGTAATCTTGTTATAAATATTTGGAACAACTTAAGCTTAAAAGAAAAGCAAGAGATTAAAAACAGAGCAATGGTTTATTTTCCAGAAGTTTTTAGTAATCGTGGAGATAAATTTGCTCGACTTGCAATATGGCTTGTAACACGAGAAGCTGTTGTTTGTCCGAATGTAAGGGATTTATTTACTGCTGGAGGAAAAGCAGATTATTTGATTAAAAATAAAACGTATAAAAACATTCCTAGAGTATTTATAAAGTTGTTTGATAATATAGAATCTGTTTTAGAAATTTTAATTAACACTTCAGCAATTGAACTAACAGAATATTGGAATGAAAAAACGACCGAAAAGAAAAAAATTATGGATTGGGTTGAGTTGGTTGGAATGAACTCAAAGTCAGTTCAAGGAGCAAAGCATTTGGATATAAAACAAATGTTAACTGAATTAATACTCTAACGGATTTGCCAACGCTACAAGCCATACACATTTACAATTCGCTACAGCCAACACACAAGCCCAAAATTGTAAAAGAGTATGTCTTTACCAACGCTAGCAAGTTTGTGGAAAAAAGTACGAAAACACAACAATGTATAAAAATAATAGCGGTTTAATCCCTAAAACGAAAGTGAAATTTATAAATCAAACGACAGTACTAAACCGAAAAGTAAGTGCTTAAAACACCGCTACTATTCTTATACGAGACCGTTGGCATTAATTTGACAAAAAACAGAAATTGGGAGACATATTTAAACATTTTATTGATTTAATTAAAGACAAAACCACTTCTTGGGGATTTAAAACTGCCATTTTTATATCTGTAATCGGTTTAATTATTGCATCTGACTTTTATTTAGGTTTTAGCTATAATTATCATTTGAATAATAAAATTGAACAACTTGAGAAAATAAGCAATCTTAAAAAGAATTATCCAAATGACTCTATAATACTGAACGGACTATCTAAAATGGAACGAAAAGTATTTCACAAGAAACATTATTCTGACGAATTATCACGCCTTTTTTTAAAGGACACTATAAAGTCTGAAATATCTGAAATTATCGACCAGAACAATCCAGCGAATAATAAACCTAAAACTACTACTAAAAAACCCATACGTTCAATTTATTGGATGACATTTACGTCAAATTATTTATTTGTTATCATTTTACCTTTTTTAATATTTTTGCCACTATACAGTAAAGATGGACGGAAAGCCAACGCTATAGCAGGTTGGTTTGCTTCCTTAATTATGTTCGGAATTTTCGGAGCAATAAGCACTTGGATTGCCTATCAAATACCTTTAATTTGGAATAATCCGATTTGGAATTACATTCTGAATTTTTTAATACATTCATTATTTTGGTTTTTAATCATTAAACTCGGAAATGACAAAAACAAAAAAACTAATGCCAACACCGTATAAAATTAATGGCTAGTTCTCGCCTACTTACGAAAATCCTCGCGGATTTTCTATCTGGTGTTTATTTGCTAAATTAGGTGCTTAAACACGCCACTAATCTTATACATAAACGTTGTGCATAATGCGAAAACTAATGAGCAGAGGAGCTAAAATAAGAGAAAGTATTTTTAATGAATTCTCGCGGAATTTTTCGCTAGTTATGAATAATCCTCATTTAAATATAATAAATATTGACTTTTATATTTGTCCCTTATGCTTTGATTCTTTTACTGAACAACATTTAAATCAAGCGGTTGAAAATCCACTCACAATAGAAGATGTACCCCCAAAAAAATTGAATGGCAAACCGTTACTATTGACCTGTAAAAAATGTAATAATATCAGAGGTTCAATTTATGATAGTGAGTTGAGTAAGTGGTTCAAAGCTTATTGTGCATTGGAAGGAAAAGGCGAATTAGATTTCAAAATGGCTATCGATTCATCTAGAACTTTCAAGGCTAAATTAGAACGAGATGTTGACAACAAAACAACCTCAATAAATTCTAACAAGAAAAACCCATATGCACAAGATAATGTGTCTATAATGCATAGTGAAGGAAAGGCAAAAGTTAATTTTCTTTTTGATTTCGGGGATGCTAAAAAAATAGATGATGGATTTTTAAGATTTGCCTATTTATACGCATTTTATTATTTCGGATATGCATATATTTTTTCAACAGGAGGAAAATATGTAAGAGACTATCTTGTTTTAAACAAAAACCAAGAATTAAAACCTTTGATAATATCTGATAAATTAGAAAACTTTGACCAAGGAATATATAAGATTTCATTTCCAAAAGACATAACATCATTTCTCGTTGTATTTAAATTGGGTTCTGAAATCACGAGAAATGTCGGAGTAATTCTTCCCGGACCAAAAGATGAACATATTGAAAATTTTAAATTCATTGATAAGGAAAAAATTGGTCCTCTGAAATTTCTGCAAATAATTAAACAAGATATTAATGATAAACCATTTGTATGTTATAAATTATGGCAATAAAAGCACTATGCACAACACCGTATAACAACAATTGCGGCTTTGTGTCCTGCGGACACAACCGCGCAAGCATAAAAGTCGGTAATTTTAGCTATCTTAGTTTTTAACCAATCCGCAACTGATTGTTATACAAGACCGTTACCTGTAAGCCAAGAACAATAATTAGAATCAAAATAAATGATAGAAAAAAACATAGGATTTATTAAACAAATAATTGAAGAAGGTATTCCAGTTCATAAATTTTTAGGACTAAAATTATTGGAACTTGAAAAAGGGTTTGTAAAAGTTAAAGTTCCCTTTAGAGATGAAATTGTTGGAGATATGAGAACAAACAGGTGGCACGGAGGAATTATTGCTACAATAATGGACTCTGTTGGTGGTATTGCAGGAAGCACTCACTTTACGTCATTGGAAGATAAATTAGTAACTATTGATTTAAGAATAGATTATTTAAAAGGTGCTGAAGCATCTGAAATAATTGTGGAAGGTAAAATAGTTAGGTTAGGTAATAGAATACTTGTAACGAAAATGAAAGCCTTTCAGAATGATGAATTAATTGCAGAAGGAAAAGGCGTATATAATTTCATACGAATTAACAAATCAACGGAAAAATAGGAACTGAAACAAAATAGCCTACAGGTAACAAAGTGTAAAAATAATAAGGGTTTTAGTGCTTATCCCAAAGTGAAGTGCATTTTACAAAGTCCGCAAAATTTACAATTTTGCATGTCTATTAATTAAAGAAAAAATTGCAAATTTGGCTAAGTGATAAATTGAAAGTTCAGTCCTTCGAAATCCCTTACTATTCTTACACAAACCGTTGCCATTCATTGCGGAACGCACTCTGAACGGAAAAAAAAGCAGTTTTATTTTCGAATTTTTTTTGAGTTTTAAGAAAGTAAAAACCGAAAAATCATATTGCGGAATTTTTAAAAATACGCTGGAATTTAACTCAAATGCTGACCAAAAATTACGTCTGATTTTTTAGCTCGTTTGCGGAATCGGAATCTGAATTAAAAACTCGGAATCTTACTCAATCGGAATTTAGCAAGTTGCGGAATTGCTCACTCAAACGGAATTGAAAAATATTGCGGAATAAAATGCTGACCGAACTCACTCAAAAGCGGAATATAAAAATCGGAATTTGGTTGAAAATTTGAAATGAAAAACAACGAAATGGCAACAACGTATATAAAAAATTGCTATTTTGTGCTTAATTCTATGGTCGTTGCACGTTTACTACGTCTGATTTTCCTTCGGAAAATCCTCGCACGCAAACCCGCAACTTTCCATATACAAAACCGTTGCCCACAATTTACAGCTTGAATAAAAATAACAACAATGAATAAATTAATGATATCAACCAATATTATCAGACTAAAATATATTGCGTTATTAACTACTATAGTATTGTGTGTAAGTTGTAATAAGAATAAAAAAAAATTGCGAACCGATGGCGAAACTGTAATTACAGAAAGCCCAATTGGGCAGAATAAAAAAGTGATTGAACTAAATCAAAAAGGGATAGAATTCAGCGAGAAAAATGAACTTGATAAAGCTGAGAAATCATTTTTAAAAGCATTAGAAATAGAGCCAAATAATTACGTAGTATTAAGCAACTACGGACTGTATAAAACATTAATTGGAGAATTCGATGAATCTATTCAACTTATGGAAAAATCTTTGACTTTATCGGATTCCACTTATCTAACTTCAGCTGTGAATTTATCAAGGTCATATTATTTCAATAAGAATTATGAGAAAGGGATTAATATTGCAACTTTTGTAATTAATAAAACTGATGATAGGAAAGTTTTATTTCAGGCTTATGTTCATAGAATTGGAAATTACATAGCCTCAAAAAAATGTGAAACTGCTATCAATGAAAAAAACAAAATAAATGAATTGTTCAGAGATTTACCGAATGCAGACTTTCATTTTAAGAAAATCGAGAAATTATATAAAAAAAACTGTGGGCAACAACATATATAACAAATAGCTACGTCTTTTCTAATTCGAAAATTTTGGTACATTTGGGAAGTCGCCAAATCTTTTGATTTGGCATTTGAAAACAAAAATATAAAAGCAAAATACAAAAGATTTGCCTTGTTGCGTGGCGGAAAACATCGCTAACTTGCATGCTACTTGTCATATACAATCACGTTGTGCGCAAACTAAAAAAAAATGAGAATGAAATTTAAACTTCTACTTTTAATGACAATAATTGGATTTTCGAACATAGGATTCGGACAAAATCTTAATATGGTTATTGACGTAAACGGTAGATTAGTGGTTTCCGAAATTGCAGGTGCATATCTGAACTTTGAATATAATGACGGAACAAAAGACCGAATTTTAGTTGGTTATCATCCTGGCGAACTAATATTGAAAAATGACTCTTGGGAAAAAATCAATTCTGACAAAACAAAAAAAATAGTACTTTCCTTTGATTATTACACTTGGAAAAAAGATAATCAAGAAATCGAAAATTTTGAAGCAGAAATGGTAAAATCTTATTTTCAAACAAGGTATTTGATATTACACGTTTATGATTTTCGAGAAAGAAAGTATCGGAAAAAATATGGATGCCTGACAGATGAAAATTATATTTACGAATTCAACTTTCCACAGGGAGGAATTTTGATAAGTTGTGGATAAAATGGATAAGCAGAACGCAGAAAGCCTGCGCACAACAACGTATATAGCTCATAGCTAATCAGTTGCTTAAACGAAGTTAAGGCATATTTGCAAGTCCGCCAAATTTTTTAATTTGGCTTATTGAGAAAAAAGATAATAAGAAAATTAAAAAATTCGGCTCGTGCTAGACCGAATAGTTATCGCTAATTTGCACGCTACGAGCCATATACAAACACGTTGGCATTAATTTAAAACCAAATGAAAAAATTGACACTAATATTTGGAATCATAATCGGATTAATTGTTTTCGGAGCTTTTAAGAAAAAAAGTAAAGGAAACTCTAATCAAAAAGTTTCGGCTACGGAATTCGTTGCTGAATTAGAAAAATTAGGTTATTATAAATACGCTGACAAGAAAAATATTGACAGCTTGAAAAATGACCTTATCGAAAATTATGACCCCACAAATGAATTAGTTTCGATTTGGGATGACGATACAGGAGTTCCTCTTGATTATAGATATTATTGGTGTGATGGAGAAACTGTTTATGAAGAAGGCGGATTTACGGAACTTTTAGAACAAGTTAAACCAACTTTTGACAAAATTGGATTGAAAATAAATGTTACTGACCATTTTGAGGAATGGAATAGCAAAAATAAATGGTTAAATCATAGAATAACAATAAACGGAAACAAATATGTAATTTTTAAGAACTTTAATGGTTATGGATGGGGAGAAGCAGTAATGAGATTTGCTCAAATCATAAATCAGGAAGCCGAAAATCAAGGAATTAAAGAAAAAATATATTTGGCTTCTGGTGGAAATGACGGACGATTGATTTTTCTTACCAAAGAACTTTATGATTATATTTATAGTGTTTACACAAATGAACAGTGGAAACCATTGGAAGTAAAGGAATGGATGAAAGTTATGAATGTGAAACCAATGAAATTGAATTAAAAAACTAATGCCAACAACGTATAACAACAATTGCGGCTTTGTGTCCTGCGGACACAACCGCGCAAGCATAAA
>CAJXVG010000104.1 GCA_913061495.1 uncultured Winogradskyella sp. | reverse complement strand
AATATATATTTTATGTGAATTTTATTTTGAAGTTTTGCGCTTTGCTTTTCGCTCTTCTTTAATTTCTTTAAAACGCTCAATGGCAGAACCAAATACCCAATACGGAATTACAAATGTTAACAAAAAAATCATTAACCAAAAACCAATGGTTAATATGGTTAAGAATGCTAAAAATCCTAAGTACTGATCAAATTCAAACATAATTGCGTTTCATTATTTTTTGATGTCACAAAGATATAACAAAATATAAATTTTACAACTGGCTTGCTTAGTTTTATTAACAGCTTATTAAAAAAACTAAATTGATTTAATCAGCAAATCTGCCGTTGCAGGATTTGTAGCCAATGGTACATTGTGTACATCGCAAAGGCGCATAAGCATTAAAATATCTGGTTCATGCGGATGCTTATCTAATGGATCTCTAAAAAACAGAACCATATCGCACTTTCCTTCTGCTACTCTGGCTGCAATCTGCGCATCTCCGCCTAACGGACCAGACAAAAGCGCAGTAACCGAAAAACCAGATTTAGCTACTTTTTCGCCAGTAGTTCCTGTGGATACCAAGTTAATGTTCTTTTGATGTAAAATATCGGAATGCTCATTCAAGAACTGAACCATTTCGGCTTTTTTACCATCGTGTGCAATGATAGCTATTTCCATTTTATAGATTGCTTAAGTGATAATTTACCAAACCTTCAATGGGTCTTCTTTCAAAATTACCAACTGTAATATTATATTCTTTTGCAATTTCCCTTATTTCTTCTTGGGCATAAAAAGCAATAGAACCCGCAAAATGTACAGGGCAGGTTTTTAATTCTTCTTTAAATTGAAGAATCATATTTTCTGTAAATAGTTTTATGCCTTTTTTTATAACACCTCTAATATATTCTGAATCTTTATTTAAAAACATAAATTCGGCATGATTGGCCAAAAAAGCGCTTGGATTTACCTGTTTATATAGGTTGTGCTTTATAAAGTCAGCTTCCAAGTTGTGTTTATGTGCAAAAGCTAGCTTAATTGTATCTGGCATTTTATTAAAATAATAATCTCTGATCAGTTGCTTTCCAAAATAATTTCCGCTTGCATCATCCATTAAAATAAAACCCAAACTATCAACACGTTGATGCAGATCCTTGCCATCATAATAACTACAATTAGAACCTGTACCTAAAATACAGACCACAGCTGCTTCGTCCTTATTGGTTATGGTTGCCCTAACCGCAGCATACGTATCCTCTCTTACTTCTACTTCTGCTTTAGTAAATATTGACTCTAATATTGATTTTAATAATAGTCTTGGTTTTTCAGTACCACAACCTGCTCCATAGAAAAAAATGTGTGAGACATCATTTGCCAACTTCATCAATTCCTCACTTTTCTCAATCGTCTTTTTTAGCTTTTTATGAGCAATTATTGCTGGATTTAAGCCTTTGGTCCTAATTTTTTCTGCTGTTTTGTTACCTTCTTTGTCAATTAAAATCCAATCGCATTTTGTAGAACCTCCATCTGTTATTAAAATCATACTGCTGTTTATATACAAATTCCGTAGAATATGACATATTCATAGCTCTACGGAATTTTAGAATTAATATAATGGCTTACAAGTTGTTCACCTTCTGGGCCAAATCAACCAATTTGTTTGAGTATCCAAATTCATTATCGTACCAAGATACTAATTTAAAGAACTTTGAATTTAGTTCTATACAGGCATCTGCATCAAAAATACTTGTACGATCGTCACTTACAAAATCTTGAGATACAACTGCATCTTCTGTGTAACCTAAAACTCCTTTCATAGATCCTTCAGAGGCTTTTTTAAATGCAGCCTTAATTTCCTCTAGAGATGTTTCTTTGCGGGTACGTACTGTTAAATCAACAACGGAAACATCTGGTGTTGGCACACGGAAGGCCATACCTGTAAGTTTTCCATCTAGTTCTGGTATCACTTTACCTACTGCTTTTGCAGCACCTGTGGTTGACGGTATAATGTTTGCTAATGCAGAACGTCCTAATCTGTAATTCTTTTTAGACGGTCCATCTACTGTTAATTGAGTGGATGTTGTGGCATGGATTGTAGTCATTAAAGCTTCTTCCAGTCCAAAATTGTCATCTACTATTTTAGCCATTGGAGCTAAACAGTTAGTAGTACATGAGGCGTTAGACACTATTTTATCATCAGCTGTTAATTTATTATCATTAACACCCATTACAAACATTGGTGCATCTTTACTTGGTGCAGAAATAACCACTTTTTTAGCACCTGCTTGTAAATGATAGTCTGCTGTTTCTAAAGTTGTAAATATACCTGTACATTCTGCAACCACCTCAGCACCTGCTTCATCCCACTTAAGATTTTTAGGATCGCGTTCTGCTGTTACTCTCACTGTTTTACCATCTACCACTAAGTGTCCGTCTTTAACTTCAACGGTACCATCAAAATTTCCATGCACAGAATCGTATTTTAAAAGGTACGCTAAATGTTCTACATCCAATAAATCATTGATGGCAACAACATCTACATCGTTGCGTTTAACGGTTGCTCTAAATACTATTCTTCCGATTCTTCCGAATCCGTTTATTCCTAATTTTAAATTTGACATCTTTACTATTAATTAATTTTTGTGATTAAACTGTCATTATATCCGAAACTCTCATAAGCTCCTTGTTTATTTGTGTTTTTCCTTTTACAGCTTGAGCAAAAGGTGTTACGTCTATAATGTCATTTTTAAGCCCGACCATATAGTTGCTTTCTCCTTTTAACAGGCCTTCTACAGCCCTTACTCCCATTCTGCTTGCAAGAACCCTATCGAAACAAGACGGTGAACCACCTCGTTGCATATGTCCTAAAACTGAAACTCTAACTTCGTACTCTTCCATGTTTTCTTCCACATAATCTTTCAACTGAAATACGTTTTTTCCTATTTTATCACCTTCTGCGACAACTACAATACTTGATGATTTACCTGATTGCTTGCTTCGTCTCAAGGATTCTAATAGCCGATCTAATCCTAAGTTTTCTTCAGGAATTAAAATCTCTTCTGCTCCAGCACCAACTCCTGCATTTAAAGCAATATGGCCAACATCGCGACCCATTACTTCAACAAAGAACAATCGGTTGTGGGAACTTGCGGTATCCCTAATTTTATCAATGGCTTCAACGACTGTGTTTAAAGCTGTATCGTATCCTAGCGTATGTGTGGTACCCACTATATCATTATCAATAGTACCAGGAATACCCATCACTGGAAAGTTATATTCCTCATTAAAAATCATGGCACCCGTAAAACTACCGTCACCTCCAACAATTACCAAAGCCTCAATACCAGCTTTTTGTAGTTGCTCATGCGCTTTGGCTCTTCCTTCTTTTGTTCTAAAATCTTTTGAGCGCGCTGATTTTAATATAGTTCCTCCTTTGTTTATAATTCCTTTTACACTACGTGCATCCAATTCAATAAAATCTCCTTCTATCATTCCTTCGTAACCTCTATAAATTCCGAGGCATTCAATTTTATGGTAAGCACAAGTTCTAACTACAGATCTAATAGCGGCATTCATGCCTGGCGAATCTCCACCAGATGTCATTACACCAACTTTTTTAATCGTTTTTGACATTTAAATAATTTGTTTACAGTAAAATTACTAAAGAATAGAACTAAAAAGTGACTATTTATATAAAATAATCACTGTTGTTACAATTCAAACGTTTTCGTTAATAAGTATTTTCTTAAAAACATGATGAATCTCTATTTTAGGATTTATTTTTTGTTTTTTTCTTCTTTTTTATGCTAATATATTCTGGCATCATAGTGACTTCCTCTTCCTCTTTTTTAATATCCTCTTCTATTGGTTTTTCTTCTTTTTTATTCTTTCCTGAAAAGATAATATTCAAAAATTCCTTAAACGTATCAAATTCTACATTGTAAGATAAACCAACCCCTTGTGTATAACCAATTTCCTCTCCAAAATTTCTAATGGTATTTTCCCTATTGAACACTTTTGCTCTTAAAGTTCCATCTTCATTCAACAATAAATCGATTTGAACATCTCCACTAATTACAGTTTGGCTTGCCGCACCAAAAGGAACTCCTACTTTTCCGTTAACGAGAATTTTTTCGTTTATTTTAGTTTGAAGCGTAAAACCTACCGTTGTATTGGTCTGTATATCTGGTGTGTCTTGACCAAGTTCTACATCTAAACCAACCTGAAGCTTGTTATCACTGTTGCCGAAAATGTTATTTACAATACCGTTTAGACGTTCTGAAATGGTACCATTAAAATTCAATCCTGTAATTCCGCTTGCAAATCCTCCTGTGGCTAATAATGTTAAGGCTTGATTGTCTCTTTCGTCTTTTGAGGATAATCTGTAATCTAATTCAGATTTTACGGTTGAGCTCACATTAGGAAAATTAAGGCTAAAAGCCGGATCTGGTTGCTCTAACTGACCTGTTAATAGTATTTCTACTTCCACAGGTATTCTTTGACTGATAGGATTATCTAATAATACTGAAGGATTCGCGGTTGTTTTATAAAGTGCTTTTAAATTAATTTGGGCCTTTAATGGATCTCCTTCCCAGACAATGTTGCCGCCTTGTTCTACTTCAAATTTCTTTTCAACAAAACCACCATATTTAAAGTTGTAAAATCCTTCATATACAGCAAAGTCTCCCCACATATTAAATCTGCCGTTAGTATTTATTAAAAATACCAAGTTTCCTTCACCTCGTCCTTTTATAGTACTACCTGCTTCTTTATCAATTACGATTTCAATTGATGCGTTTTGGTTTACATCTAAATCAAAATTAAGCTCTAAACCTTTAATTTCGGTTTGTTCAACCACCTCACCATTTAGTCTTGCGGCTTTTTCTTCTGGACTTAAAAATTTAATAAATGAATTATCACCAAAGCTTTCAGAATCATTTAAAGGAATATTAAACTCTGTGCCTGGCGCAGTACTTCCTTCCACGTCAATTATCAATTGAGATGTTGGGCCATTAATTTGCGCATTACCCGAAATGAAAGCTGTACCATAGTACAACTCATCTAAAGATTCTTCTGTGTCTAAAACCAAAAGTCTATTAGTGCTTAAATATAGCCCGAGTTGCCAATCCTTGAAATTATTGTGTTCTATAAAACCATTTAAATTTCCTTTTGAAAAGTATTTAGAGTCCGTAAGCTCAACATCATTGAATACAAATCGTTGATTTTTGAGTGTTACTTTTGAGTCAAAATCAAAATCGTAATCTACGTTTAGATAAGGTATAGCCAAACCTGCCCTATCTAACAATAGCTCTCCATCTATACTTGGTTTTTTTAAACTACCGGTAACTGTTGCGTTTCCTGAAACTAATCCTCTAATATTACTAATAACACCTTCTCCCAAAGGGTTGAGTGGATCTAACAAAAATTCATCAAAAGCAACACGCAAATCAATTAAAGGATTTTTCTCGGCAACATTAATTGATCCATTTGCGGTTAAAGATTTTACATTATCATTAACCAAAGTAACATCTACATCGTAATCCGTTAGTGAATTGTTACCTTCAATTTTTGCTTTTAAATTACCCAATTCATAATTATTCATGTAAAGATTATTAACCTCTACATTAGATTTTGGGATATAGACTCCATTTTCCTGCTTTATATCTAATTTACCGTTTACAATACCTTCAAGAGCCAAACTATCTATCCTTGGGGTTATTTTTACCAGCTGAACATCTTTAAAATTTAGATTAACATCCTTGGTTACCGAGTCTGCGATTTTACCAGAAAGCAGTATTTCCTCCTCTCCTTGATTGATTCTTATTGGCAGAATATCGATAGACTTAAACTGACGGTCAAATCGAATTTTATTCAGTGAGTCATTTTGTGAATTTAAAAACCATTCATACCCTTTAAACAACACCTCAGATTTTCTAAAACCTACAACAGATTTGTTCTCTTTATCAATTGTATAAAATAAATTGAGGTTATAATTATCTTGATTGTTTTTTCCTCCCTTGAATTCTGATTTAATTAGAAGCGTGTCTTGTTTGGTAACGTTTATAAGTGAAAAATCAGATGCGTTATAAAGTCCTGCACTCACGGTATCAATTTCAATAAACGTATTATAAATTGGGTTGCCGTTATCTATGTTAAGTTTGATGTTATTTGCAAAATAATCCTTGAATTTAATTTCGGGCGAATTAAACGTGAGCTCAAAACCATTTTCATCTGTTTCAATTCTTCCTTTTACAAATGTGTTTTCACCGAGTTGCAGATGTTTTGAAAAAATAGCCACAATTTTTGAATAGATATTGAACCTAAAATCAATATACTGATTCGCTTCAACCTCATGTGGCTGATAATTGGTATAGATACTTCCAACTGAATTTTCTACTAAATTTAGAACTTCTTTAATTTTGAATTTTCCTGTAACCTCGCCTTCAATAATATCTGGAGAGTTAATTGTGATTTTTCTATTGGAATCTACAAAAGATGAAACAATATCAAAATCTTCAAACTCATAGGTGTCATCTTGATTTTTATAGATGATGTTTTTAATATTTATGGTTCCATTGGCATTATCAAAATCAGACCCGCTTGCTGTCATCGTTATCAGCCCTTTGAACTCTGAAAGACTATCTCGTGTTACAAAATTTAGCGCTCTAAGGTTCGCATAATCTACATTTGCTTTAAAATCGAATTTCTTAGTATCTCCAGACAAATCTGCCAAACCATTAAAGTTAAGCTGCAAATTAGGATCATTGGCATTTAATTTACCATTAAAAACCTTGCTTCCCAGTTTACCTGAAACATTAATGTTTTTGTATTCGTAATTATTATAATTCAAAGCAAAAACATCTCCCGTAATTTGAGTCTGCAAGTTGTTTATTGTAAATCCTTTTCCATCAACATCTAAATCTAATGAAGTATTACCAACCAAAGGATCATTTATTAATTTACCAAGGTTAAATTCATCCAAAACTATATTCCCAATATAGGTAGCATTATCAATATTGTTAATATCAGTCAGCTTAAGGTTTGAGTCTATAAAGCCAATATCTGTATTTATGGTAATGTTTGCATCAATGCGTTTTGCCGTTACAAATGAAGTGCCTTGAATCTTAAAGTTACCAACTTTAGAAAGTACAGTTGGCACAGAATTCCCCAATAACTTAGGTAGTAATGCTACTAAATCATAGTAATTTGAAGCTAGGTTTTCAAAATTACCCTCTAAAGCAAAGCTGTCATCTTCATTACTGAACAGATTTTTGAATGTAACATCTCCAATGATCCTTGTATTTCTCGTTGTACTTGCATTTAAATTGTTGGCCGTTAAGTTATTTAAGGTACCCGATAAATCAGCATTAAATATAGCACGTTGATTGATACCAAACTCATCAAAAAAAGCATTTAATTCTGTGAGCTGAATCTGTGAGTCCCTAAATTTTGCATCAATATTTACTTTATCTACAAAGTCCTTTAGGTCTTCACGTTTATAATCAAATCTAAGGTCTCCTTTTAATTCCGATTGACCTGTTTTAATACTCAAGTCACCAAACGTCATATGGTCTAAGGTATACTCAAAATTTGCCACCAGATTTTCAACTCGTACACCTTTATTATGGTTAAAATTGAATGTATTGATACGCGTACTTACCTCTGGTCCATTTATTAAAAAGTTGGTTGTATTAGCGTTAAGATCTGTAAAATTCAATATTTCGGGAGTATTCCTGTTTTCATCAATTAGCCTAAAAATGCCGTTCTCAATAGAAATATCGCTAGAAGAAAATAAAAATTCACTTTTTTCTTTTCTAGGATTATCGTCATCAAACTTTGCTACAAAAATATCAAGGTTGGTATCTTCTTCTCCCTTATAGGTTTTAAGGTTGAATACTAAATCTTGAATATCAATATCACCAAAATTCAATTTGCTATTATAAAGATTTCTGAAACTGATAATAGAACTATTAAGCTCTCCTATACCAAACAGCGTATCTTTTTTATAATCCCTGATTAAAACCTCTTTTAACTCTACATCACCATTAAGCTGAAGACCAACTCTACCAATAGTTATGTTGGTTTTAAAATCGTTGTTAATACGATCTGTTGCATATTTCCCCAATCTAGTTTGTACGGCAGGAATGGAAAGTATCAAAAAGAGAATAAAAAATAGGAGCAAGAAAATCGCTACTATTTTACCTATTATTTTGAGTATCTTTTTGATAGAAATATGCTTAATTATGTGTGTTTGAAATAGTATATTTGCCTTTGCAATACGTTGACTTCTGCCACCTTGGACTATATCTGGTAAAATTAACAATTATTGTGCCTAATAGCGACTATGGAAAAAGAAAATATTTATATCCTTGGCATTGAATCTTCATGCGACGATACTTCGACTGCTGTACTTTGTAACGACAAAATTTTAAGCAATGTTGTTGCTGATCAAAAAATACATGCAGAATACGGAGGTGTTGTGCCTGAATTAGCATCTAGGGCACACCAACAAAACATTGTTCCTGTGGTACACCAAGCACTTGAAAAAGCTGGTGTAAACAAGGATCAACTTAGTGCTATTGCCTTTACTAGAGGTCCTGGTTTAATGGGCTCATTGCTTGTGGGTACATCTTTTGCTAAATCGTTGGCTTATGGTTTACATATACCTTTGATTGATGTTAACCATATGCAAGCGCACATATTAGCTCATTTTATTGACGAAGATGACCATGCAAAACCACCATTTCCTTTTTTGGCAATGACCATTTCTGGTGGCCACACACAAATTGTAAAAGTGAGCAATCATTTTGAAATGGAAGTTATAGGAGAAACCATTGATGATGCTGTTGGTGAAGCTTATGACAAAAGTGGAAAAGTTTTAGGTCTAGGCTATCCTGCCGGTCCGGAAATTGACAGACGTGCGCAACTTGGCAATCCTAAAGCCTACAAATTTACCAAACCTAAAGTGGATGGATTAAACTTTAGCTTTTCGGGATTAAAAACGGCTATTTTATATTTTGTACAACGCGAAACAAAAGCAAATGCTAATTTTGTTGAAGAAAACTTAAATGACATTTGCGCCTCAATTCAATATACCATTATCGGAATTTTAATGGACAAACTAAAACTTGCCGTTAAACAAACTAGTATTAAACATATTGCTATAGGAGGTGGTGTTTCTGCAAATTCCGGCATCAGAAAAGCTTTGAAAGATGGCGAACAAAAATTTGGTTGGACAACTTATATTCCAAAACTTGAATATACTACCGACAATGCTGCAATGATTGCTATTGTGGGTTATTTAAAATTTTTAAAAAAAGATTTCTCGGATTTTGACGTGATGGCTACTGCACGTTTAAAGATTTAATATTTAAAAGCCCTTATGCAATTATTTTACAATCCAAATATTACAGAAAACGATAGTATTTTTAGCTTTGATAAAGATGAAAGCCGACACATCGTTAAAGTATTACGAAAAAAAGTGGGTGACCAATTGCATATTACCAACGGAAAAGGTTGGCTTTTTAAAGCTGAAATGACAATGGCAGAGATTAAAAGCTGTTCAGTTTCTATTATATCTAGCTCATTGCAACCAAAGCGAAACTACAATTTGCATTTAGCAGTAGCACCAACAAAAATGAATGATCGCTACGAATGGTTTTTAGAAAAAGCTACTGAAATTGGCGTTGAAATCATAACACCAATTATTTGCGATCATAGTGAGCGTAAGGTTATTAAACTTGAACGCTATGAGAAAATCGTTCAGAATGCAATGAAACAATCTTTGCAATGCTATCTGCCAACACTTAATGCACCTGTATCATTTCATGAATTCATAAAACAAGAATTTGAAGGTTTACAATTTATAGCACATTGTGAAGAAACCAATAAAAAATCATTGAAATCACAATTAAGAGCTCAAACAAATTGCACTATTTTAATCGGACCCGAAGGTGATTTCAGTACAAACGAAATTGAATTGGCTCTTAAACAAAATTTTACACCAGTAACTTTGGGCGAAACACGTTTACGCACCTGTCTCTTATACACATCTCCGAGCCC
>CAJXVG010000103.1 GCA_913061495.1 uncultured Winogradskyella sp. | reverse complement strand
TCTACACGTAAGGAGTCGTCGGCAGCGTCAGATGTGTATAAGAGACAGGTATTGGCCACACTTAATTTTTAGGTTTTTAAAGTAATCCTTAACAGCTTTTTCGTAATTGTCCTTTATATTATCTGGATATAGATTAATGTAGTCACCAGTTTCAATATCAATAAATCGTTTGGGTCGGTTATCAAAATCAAACGTTAACTCTTTTTCCTTATCAAACACATGGAATAATACCACCTCATGCTTATTATGCTTTAAATGTCTTAAGGCCTCAAACAGTTTTTCATCATCTTCCGAAGTTTGAAACATATCCGTAAACACAAAAATCAACAATCGTCTATGGATTTTTTCCGCAATTTGGTGTAAATACCTGTACGTTTCAGTTGTTTTAGATTCTGGTTTAGCAACAACAGCTTCACCCAATTTATTCAATAACATCTGGTGATGACGTTCACTGCCTTTTTCGGGCGAATAAAAATCATAATCATCACTGTAAATACTCAAACCAACCGCATCGCGCTGCTTTTTTAAAATATGCATTAGTGAAGCACTTGCCAAAGCTGAAAAAGCAATTTTATTCAAATTATCTATAGTTGCTCCAGCATTTTCCGGATAGTGCATAGAACTACTATTATCTAAAATTATATGACAGCGTAAATTAGTTTCCTCGTCATACCTTTTAGTATATAAGCGATCTGTTTTGGCATAAAGTTTCCAATCAATATGTTTGGTACTTTCTCCTTGATTGTAAATTTTATGTTCCGCAAACTCAGCCGAAAACCCATGAAAAGGACTCTTGTGCATACCAGCAATAAAACCCTCTACAACTTGTTTGGCGAGTAATTCTAGGTTTTTAAAACCACCTGCTTTATTTAATTCTTGTTGTAAATCCATTCCATCCTAACCTTCCTCAAAAGGAAGGAATAATTATAGTTTGTCCAAACTAAAAAAGGTTTGCCAATACGGCAAACCTTTTATCATTTCTTTTAGAGTATATCTACTATAAAAGTGCGTCGATAGCTTCAGAGTAAGCATTTTTAGGTGCTACACCAACTTGGCGTCCTACTACTTCTCCATTCTGAAATACCAATACCGTTGGTATGTTTCTTACTCCATATTTCGCAGCAAATTCTTGGTTTGCATCTACATCAACCTTACCAACAACGGCTTTACCTTCGTACTCTGTACTTATTTCGTCAATGATTGGGCCAACCATACGGCAAGGTCCACACCAAGCAGCCCAAAAATCAACTACTACTGGTTTATCACTTTTTAATACTGTTTCTTCAAATGTTGCATCTGTTATCTCTAATGCCATAATATTTATTTTTAATTGTATTCTACTTCAGTTTACTATACAAAATTAGTCAAAAATTCTGCCAAACCTTACAATGGCAGTATTTGTTTTGATTATACAGATATTGGTTATTATAATAGATGCGTACATTTTGTTTATTACAATACATTTTTCTTAAACAAAGCTGATAAACTGAGCTTACACATGTAATTGAGAGTTAAAAAACCACCTCCTTATATTTATTCAATTTAGCTTCAAAAACTAATCAATTCAACTTATACCTAACATCATGTTCTTCAAGCACATTTAAAAGCTCTTGCGAAATCTTTACTTTTTGTTTTCGGCTTGGCATGGTTACTTTTAACTTATCTGCCATATCATAAACCACAAAGTTTAAAGTCTGGTTGCCTTCGTAAAGTTTAATGGTGTCTTGTAAAATGGAAATCTTATCTTTTTTCAAATCATTGATATTTAATTGAATAGATAGTTTTTTTGCATAGGTATCCATAACATCATGCAACAACTGAAAACTATTAAACTGAATTCTTGGATCACCTTTTTTGCCTGTATCTCTATTTACCCAACCTTCTTTTATAAAAGCTCTCACATACACAAAAGAATTGATCACAAAAAAGTGCCTGAACTTTAAATAGTCTTCTCCAAAGATTCTAAATTCGTGGCTATCTGTATAATCTTCAACAGTAAACAAAGCCCAACCTTTTCCCTGTTTACTCACACGATGTTGTACATCGGTTACAACTCCTCCAAAAGTAACTTCTCTATTGAGTATGGCTTCCAAATTGTTGAAATTAGAAATTACTCCGTTGCAAAACGTTTTCATTTCAATCTTAAAATCGTCTAACGGATGACCAGAAATATAAATACCAACCACTTCTTTTTCTCGTGAAAGTTTTTCCATCGTTCCCCAATCTTCACAAGGTGGCACTAATGGTTCTGCAATTTGCACATCACTTGCCTCACCAAATAAACTGACTTGTGCAGAGTTTTCATTTTCTTGGTGTTTGGCTCCATATTTAACTGCTTTTTCTAAAAAGGTAATACCGTCTCCATCGTGCGCAAAATACTGTGCTCTATGTGTGTCTTCAAAGCAATCGAAACCTCCAGCATTGGCAAGTCCTTCAAAGGCTTTTTTATTGGCTGCACGCAAATCTATACGTTTTGCTAAATCGAAAATTGATTTGTAATTCCCTTCTTCTTTTCTCCCTTCAACAATGGTTTTAACAGCTCCGTGTCCCACTCCTTTTATCGCTCCCATTCCAAAACGAACCGCATTATCTTTGTTCACCGAGAACTTATAATAACTCTCGTTGACACTTGGCCCCAAAACTGGCAATCGCATCCGTTTACATTCTTCCATAAAAAAGGTAACGGATTTAATGTCATTCATATTGTTAGAAAGTACAGCAGCCATATATTCCGCCGGATAATGTGCTTTTAGATATGCGGTTTGATAAGCAATCCAGGCATAACAGGTGGAATGAGATTTGTTAAAGGCATAACTGGCAAAGGCTTCCCAATCTTTCCAGATTTTTTCAAGTTTATCTTTATCCAAGCCTTTGGCTCCAGCTTGCTCAATAAATTTTGGTTTCATTTTGTCCAAAACAGCAATCTGCTTTTTACCCATCGCTTTTCTCAAAACATCGGCTTCACCTTTGGTGAAATCTGCCAATTTTTGAGACAACAACATTACTTGCTCTTGGTAAACCGTTATACCGTAGGTCTCCTGTAGATACTCTTCCATTTCTGGCAGATCGTAATCTATTTCTTCATCACCATGTTTACGCGCAATAAAACTTGGTATGTACTCCATTGGACCAGGACGATAGAGTGCATTCATTGCAATTAAATCATCAAAAACCGTGGGTTTAAGATTCTTCATGTGTTTTTGCATTCCTGGAGATTCATATTGAAACACACCTACGGTTTCACCACGCTGGAATAATTCGTATGTTTTTTCATCATCAAGCGGAAAACTATCAGGATCTAAATCTATATTGTGCTTTGCTTTTACAATTTTTACAGTGTCCTTGATTAAGGTTAAAGTCTTTAACCCAAGAAAATCCATCTTCAACAAGCCTGCACTTTCAACGACTGAGTTATCGAATTGCGTGACATACAAATCGGAATCTTTTGCTACAGAAACAGGCACATAATTGGTAATATCTCCTGGTGTAATAATTACTCCACAAGCATGAATACCAGTATTACGAACCGAACCTTCCAAAACTCTGGCTTGGTTAACCGTTTCGGCTTGTAAATCTTCACCATCTGAAATATTAAGAAGTTCATTTACTTTTTCTAAATCTTCAGCTCTAAACTTTTTAGCCAATTCCTTTTCTGAAAGACCAAATATCTTACCGAGTTTAGACATTGTTGGAATCAATTTTGAAATCCTATCTGCATCTCCAAGTGGTAAATCTAAAACTCTGGCTGTATCTCTAATTGAAGATTTTGCAGCCATTGTTCCGTAAGTGATTATCTGAGCAACCTGATTAGAACCATATTTATCGATAACATATTGCATAACGCGACCACGACCTTCATCATCAAAATCGATATCAATATCTGGCATACTTACACGATCTGGATTTAAGAAACGCTCAAAAAGTAAATCATACTTAATAGGGTCTATATTGGTGATCCAAAGACAATAAGCAACCACAGAACCTGCTGCAGAACCACGACCTGGACCAACAGAAACGTCCATATTACGAGCTTCGCGAATAAAATCTTCAACAATTAAGAAATAACCAGGATAACCTGTGTTTTCAATAACACTGAGCTCAAAATCGAGGCGTTCTTTAATTTCTGGTGTTATTTCGCCATAGCGTTTTTTTGCTCCTTGGTATGTTAAATGCTTTAAAAATGCATTTTCACCACGCTTTCCTCCATCTGCTTCATCTTCCTTATGTTTAAATTCATCTGGAATATCAAAAGCAGGCAGTAAAACATCACGAGCCAATTCGTAAGGTTCAATTTTATCCACGACTTCTTGGATATTGACAATCGCTTCAGGAACATCTCTAAACAACGCCTTCATCTCTTCCGAAGACTTAAAATAATATTCTTGGTTTGGCAAACCGTAACGATAACCACGTCCACGACCTATTGGAGTAGCTTGTTTTTCTCCATCTTTTACACAGAGTAAAATATCATGAGCGTTGGCGTTTTCTTGCTCTACATAATAGGTATTGTTTGATGCAACTAGTTTAACATTGTGCTTTTTTGCAAATTGAATCAATACTTGGTTTACACGATTTTCGTCCTCTTGATCGTGACGCATTAATTCAATGTAAAGGTCGTCTTCAAAGGTTTCTTTCCACCACAATAAAGCTTCTTCGGCTTGGTTTTCGCCAATATTTAAAACTTTACTTGGTACTTCCCCATATAAATTTCCTGTTAATACAATGAGGTCTTCTTTGTATTGCTCAATGAGGTTTTTGTCTATCCTTGGCACATAATAAAACCCATTGGTAAATGCTGCTGAGGATAACTTTGCTAAATTATGATAGCCTTTTTTGGACTTTGCCAATAACACAATTTGATAGCCGTTGTCTTTTCGGGTTTTGTCTAAATGATCTTCGCAGACAAAAAATTCACAACCTATTATTGGTTTTATAACTTTACCTTTCTTTTCCTCTCCTTTTTCTTCGGCTTCTTTATGTTGTGCTTTTATGGCTTTATTATGATTGCCAACTGCGCTTACAAAGTGGAATGCTCCCATCATATTACCGTGATCTGTCAATGCAACAGCTGGCATATTTTCCTTGGCTGCAGCAGAAACCAAATCTTTGATACTTATGGTAGATTGAAGAATTGAAAATTGCGAATGGTTATGCAAATGCACAAAATCTACATCTGCTAATTGTGCAGCTGCTTTTTTATTGGTTTGCGCAGGAACACTTTGGGATTGTTCCTTTTGAAGACGAGCATTGATTTTTGCACTTTCCTTTTTTAGGTTGATGTGCTTTAAACCTATGAGTTGAATTTCAGCAGGATTTTCTTCGGAAAATCTTTCAAAATAATCTGGCTGAACATCGAGCTGTTCTTTGGTGTATTGTTTTAACCTGATTAATTCTAAAAAGCAACGTGTAGTTGCCTCTACATCTGCTGTTGCGTTATGTGCTTCGGCAAATGGCTTGTTGAACAAAAATTGATGTAACTCCGTTAATGTTGGTAATTTGAATTTTCCGTAACGACCTCCAGGAATCTGACATAGAGTAGCTGTATGCTCTGTACATGTATCTAAAACCGGTAATTCTTGTAATGGATTTGCGACATCTTCACGCACAAATTCTGCTCCCATAATATTCAAATCGAACTTTACGTTTTGTCCAACTACAAATTTTGTTTTGGTTAAAGCTGCATTGAATTTTTCTAAAACCTCTGAAAGCGGCACACCTTGTACTGCAGCCAACTCAGTAGAAATACCATGGATTTTTTCAGCATCATAAGGAATATTGAAACCTTCGGGTTTTACCAAATAATCTTGGTGCTCAATACAATTTCCCATAGCATCATGCAATTGCCAGGCAATTTGAATACACCTTGGCCAATTATCGGTATCTGTAATTGGTGCGTCCCAGCGTTGCGGTAATCCTGTGGTTTCAGTATCGAATATTAAGTACATTCTTAAGATTTATGAGTTGATGTGTTTTTAGCTTTAACTAAAAACGAGCGTATAAAATTACGTAGAATTTGTACTTTTTTAAAGTGAAGTTGTTATGAGTTTTGAACATAAAAAAACCACGCAAAAGCGTGGTTTTTTTATAAAGCATTAAGCGTTCTTTTAGGATACTATTTCTTCTTGAACTTTTTCACTATTAATTGCAGATTGAATAGCATTTTTATGTTTCACCAGTAATGCATCTATTGATGGTGGCAAGTTTCTTTCTTGCAGTAACTCTGTGTACTCTTCTAAACTTGCTTTTTCACCACGAATGGCTTCTTCTAAAATTGCTTCTTCATTGTTAGAACTAAAAGTAGATTTTAGAGACATCCAATTTCGGTGCATTGTTCCTTTAAAACTTCCTGAGTCTTCAGGAACTTCACCATATTGCAAAATCTCTGTTCTTAATTCTTTAGCAAATTCGCTACGTTCTGAAGCTCTTCTTTTAAAAAACATTTTCAGCTTATCTCCTTCTACATTTTCAATGGCATTTAAATACCCCTTTTCAGCGTCGTAATTTTTTATAAGTAATTCGTTTAATTTATTTGAAATTTCTTCTGAAAAATCCATAATCTCGTTCATTTTTAGATTTCAATATATTCTTTTGCGATGTGTATTGTTTCACATCAACATAATATAACAATCAGCATACTATATACCAAGTATATTAACATGATTTAATATGGCTTAACAGGGTTTAACAAAAAAAACGCCACCCACAAGGGCAGCGCTAAATATTTAAAAAAATAAGTTTCTTTTTAAGCCTGCAAGTAATCTGGTGTACCGTCCATATCAGAATCTACAGCATCAACTGGGTTACCGTCTGCGTTTGGATCTGCATTTTCGTCAATGGTCAAAATAGTATCACCATCGTCATCGTTGTCTAAATAATTGGCAACACCATCTCCATCTGTATCTCCCATTTCAAAATTTGAAAAGAGGCCATCACCATCATCGTCATTATCTAAATAATCTACATCCATATCACCATCAGTGTCTATAGGATTTCCATCTTCGTCAACAGCTTCATCTGCTGTAAGAATGCCATCACCATCATCATCATCATCTAAATAATTTGGTATGCCGTCTAAATCGGTATCGTCATCCTCTAAATTCCCGTCAGGATCTCCATTAAAGTTTTCAAAAACATCTGGAACACCATCACCATCTGAATCGTTACAATTTAAACCATCAATTTCTGCCTGTATGCTTCCGTCCTCGTCTCCGCAAAATTCAATCTGTTCTAGGAGATAAAATTCATATTGCGCACAGAGTGTTAGATAGTTTCCTATAGTAGCTGCATTATATTGCGTTTCTGCTTCAACTCTATTTGCCGTAGCTTGTTCACAACTTAATTGGCAAGTTAAATCATCTATAGTGTCTTGTATACTTTCGTCTGGGTCTGCACAAAAATTACGCTGATCATTAAGTGCGGCAACATACGCATTACAAGCAGCTTCAAAAGCATCACTATCTATAAATTCTAAATCTGAATCAAAAGTAGCTTCATAAGCCATCAAAGCAACGTCTGAAGCAGCTTCAAAATCTGAACACACCAAAGGATCTGCTGGTATTGTACCTGAAACCAAGGGTACCTTAAAAAAGATTCCATTAGTATAACCTACAGAATTTAATCCCTCAGCATCAAAAGCTAAAAAACGGAATGTACCTGTAAATGTAGCACTGATTAAATCAATTTCCTCTATAATAATCTCGCCCAATTCTGGGTAAATCGAAACGGTTTCGTCAGGTCTATTATTGGTAGAAAATCGCGTACCAAAACCATCGATATATTCAGCTTCAATAGCATCAACACTACCAGTAACATAAGTTCCTTCGGATACCGAAGGTACTCTGAGGTTAACAGTTTCTATATTGTTTGTGCCAGTAATGGTCAGAACACCATTTTCATTAATACTAGCAGAAAATGCTTCGGCCCGCCAAAGTTGATTTGCTCGATCACCCTGAAAGGCTGGTGTATTAAACTCTACTTCATCACCGCAGCTGCAGATTGTTAGGGCAACAAGAGCCAAGAGAATAAGTTTCTTCATTGTTTTAAACTAATTTTATCTTTGCTTCAAATATAACGAAACAAGAATGTCAAAAGTATAATTATTTTTAATAATAGATTAACCGTAAATAAAGGCGATAGAATTAAAAAATTATATTATCTTTGCGCCCTCATTAATAACAGAGGTCGAGAACCTCACTAATTAATTATTATGCCTGTAAAAATCAGATTACAAAGACACGGTAAAAAAGGAAAACCTTACTACTGGATCGTAGCCGCGGATTCTCGCGCTAAAAGAGATGGTAAATACTTAGAAAAACTAGGTGCTTACAATCCTAACACAAATCCTGCAACTATTGAATTAGACGTTGACGGAGCTGTAACATGGTTACAAAACGGTGCACAACCAACTGATACTGCTAAAGCAATTTTGTCTTACAAAGGAGCTATGCTAAAAAACCATTTAGCTGGAGGTGTTAGAAAAGGAGCATTAACTGAAGAGCAAGCTGAAGAGAAATTTAATGCTTGGTTAAAAGAAAAAACTGCTAAGGTTGAAGCTAAAGCTGAAGGGCTTTCTAAAGCAGATGCAGATGCTAAAGCTAAAGCTCTTGAAGCTGAGAAAGCTATAAATGAAGCACGTATTGCTGCTGCTGCACCTGTGGTAGAAGAAGCTACTGAAAATACAGAAGAAGCAAAAGCTTCTAACGAAGAAGAATAAAAAACTTTATTTTTTATACTTTTAAACTCCGATACATGTATCGGAGTTTTTTGTTTAGCATTTTCACATCCATCACACCCAAGATGTTACTTGTTTTACTAATTATTCAGGTTTCATCTCACTTAGACGAGCAAAAGTTTTAAACACATGAAAAAAGAAGATTGTTTTTACTTAGGTAAAATTGTAAAAAAATATAGTTTTAAAGGAGAACTTTTGGCTAAGTTAGACACTGACGAACCTGATCTGTATGATAATATAGATTCCATATTCATAGACCTAAGAGGGAACCTTGTTCCTTTTTTCATTGAGTCTTCCCAATTGCACAAATCTGATTTATTACGCCTAAAATTTGAGGACGTAGATACAGAAGCTGATGCAGATGCACTTTTAAAAACGGAATTGTATTTACCATTGGAATTTTTGCCCAAACTTGAAGGTGATAAATTTTATTTTCATGAAGTCATTGGGTTTACCGTAAAGGATAAAAAATATGGAGTTGTTGGTGTTATAAAATCCATTAATGATTCTACAGCACAAGCTCTTTTTATAATAGATAGAGATGGAACTGAAATTTTAATTCCAATGAATGATGAGTTTATTGAGAAAATTGACAGAGCAAATAAAACTGTTTTTGTAAATACACCAGAAGGATTGATTGACCTATACATAAACCCTCTATAATTTCTTTATAAAAAAGAGCTATCAATTAAATGAACAAGCCTTTTAAATTCAAAAAATTTACAATCAACCAAGATCGCTGTGCCATGAAAATTGGTACAGACGGAGTTTTAATTGGTGCATGGACATCATTAGATAACAACCCGTTTTCAGTTTTAGATATTGGTGCTGGCACAGGTGTCTTAAGTCTTATGATAGCTCAAAGGAGCAATGCACAAAACATTGAAGCTATAGAAATTGATGCTGATGCCTATGAGCAGTGCTCAGAAAACTTTGAGCAATCTTCTTGGAACGATCGTCTATTTTGCTACCACGCTTCTTTACTTGAGTTTGTTGAAGAAGTCGACGATACATTTGACCTAATTATTTGCAATCCACCATTTTATTCCGAAGATTATAAAACTAAAAATGAAGCCAGAGATATAGCACGGTTTAACGATGCTATGCCTTTTGAACATTTAATTTTTGCTGTGGCAAATTTATTATCTGAAGATGGGATATTTTCTGTAATCATTCCTTTTAAAGAAGAAAATGTTTTTATCGATTTAGCTTCAAAAGTAGAGTTATTTCCAAATCGTATTCTTCAAGTAAAGGGTAATCCAAATTCAGAGATTAAGCGAAGTTTAATTGAATTTAGTTTTAAGGAAACCAAGACACCTGTCTCTTATACACATCTCCGAGCCCACGAGACCGAGGCTGATCTCGTA
>CAJXVG010000102.1 GCA_913061495.1 uncultured Winogradskyella sp. | reverse complement strand
CGAGATCAGCCTCGGTCTCGTGGGCTCGGAGATGTGTATAAGAGACAGATATTGATTTGCTTCAAACACTACTAAAATAGTTATATTAGCACGTTATGAAAACCTACAAAAAAACTAATTAAAATAATATGGCAGAAGGAGAGAAACTTATTCCAATAAATATTGAGGATGAAATGAAATCGGCTTACATTGATTATTCAATGTCAGTCATTGTGTCACGTGCATTACCAGATGTAAGAGATGGTTTAAAACCTGTTCACAGACGTGTACTTTATGGTATGCACGAGTTGGGTGTTAGGTCTAATACAGCACACAAAAAGTCCGCAAGAATTGTTGGTGAAGTTTTAGGTAAGTATCACCCACATGGTGATACTTCTGTATATGATACAATGGTGCGTATGGCTCAAGAATGGAGCTTGCGCTATATGCTAGTAGATGGTCAAGGTAACTTTGGTTCTGTTGATGGAGATAGTCCTGCAGCAATGCGTTATACAGAAGCACGTATGCGCAAGATATCTGAGGATATGTTAGCAGATATCGATAAAGAAACGGTAGACCATAGGTTAAATTTTGATGACACTTTAGAAGAACCAACAGTTTTGCCAACGCGTATTCCTGGTTTGTTGGTCAATGGTGCATCTGGTATTGCCGTAGGTATGGCAACTAATATGCCGCCTCACAACTTAACCGAAGTGGTTGAGGGTACTGTGGCTTATATTGAGAACAATGAGATTGAGATTGATGAGTTGATGCAACACATTAAAGCTCCAGATTTCCCAACAGGAGGAACAATTTATGGCTATGATGGAGTAAAAGAAGCGTTTCACACAGGCCGTGGACGTATTGTAATGCGTGGTAAAGCTAATATTGAAGAAGTAAACGGCAGAGAGAGTATCATTGTTAATGAAATCCCTTACCAAGTGAATAAAGCAGATATGATTAAAAAGACTGCTGATTTGGTAAATGACAAAAAACTTGAAGGAATTTCTACCATTAGAGATGAATCTGATAGAAACGGAATGCGAATTGTCTACGTTTTAAAGCGAGATGCTATTCCGAACATTGTTCTGAATAAATTATATAAATATACAGCGTTACAATCATCTTTCAGTGTCAATAACATCGCATTGGTTAATGGACGTCCTCAATTGTTGAACTTGAAAGAGCTTATTCATCATTTTGTTGAACACAGACACGAAGTTGTTGTGAGAAGAACAAAATATGAATTACGTAAAGCAGAAGAAAGAGCTCATATTTTAGAAGGACTAATTATAGCTTCAGATAATATTGATGAAGTTATTGCTCTAATTAGAGCATCTTCTAATGCAGAAGAAGCACGCGAGAAGTTAATTGAACGTTTTGAGCTTACCGAAATACAAGCAAAGGCAATTGTTGAAATGCGTTTGCGCCAGTTAACTGGTCTTGAACAAGATAAGTTACGAGCTGAGTACGAAGAACTCATGAAAACCATTGAAGACTTAAAAGATATTCTTGACAAGAAAGAACGTCGAATGGATATCATTAAGGAAGAACTTGAAGAGGTTAAAAACAAATATGGTGATGAGCGACGCTCTGTAATTGAATATGCAGGCGGAGACTTGAGTATTGAAGATATGATACCAGATGAAAAAGTAGTTATTACTATTTCTCATGCAGGTTATATAAAAAGAACATCATTGACTGAGTATAAAACTCAACATAGAGGTGGAGTTGGGCAAAAAGCCTCAACAACTCGTAATGAAGACTTTTTAGAAAACCTATTTGTGGGTACCAACCACCAATATATGATTTTCTTTACTCAGAAAGGAAAATGTTTTTGGATGCGTGTTTATGAAATCCCAGAAGGATCAAAAACATCTAAAGGAAGAGCGATACAAAATCTTATCAATATAGAACAAGATGATAAAGTAATGGCTTTCATCTGTACACAAGATTTAAAAGATGAAGACTACATAAACAGTCATTATGTCATAATGGCAACAAAAAAAGGTCAGGTTAAGAAAACATCTTTAGAGCAGTATTCCCGTCCAAGGACTAATGGTATCAATGCCATTACAATAAAAGAGGATGATGAGTTACTAGAAGCAAAATTGACGACGGGTGAGAGTCAAGTTATGTTAGCGCTAAAATCAGGTAAAGCAATTCGTTTTGAAGAAGCTAAAACAAGACCAATGGGCCGGAATGCTTCCGGTGTTAGAGGTATTAGGTTAGGAAATGATAGCGATGAGGTTATAGGTATGGTTGCTGTAAATGATATGGAAAGTGACATTCTTGTGGTTTCTGAAAATGGTTACGGTAAACGCTCTAGTTTAGAGGATTACAGAATAACTAATCGAGGAGGTAAAGGTGTTAAGACTATTTCTGTTACGGAAAAAACAGGTGAATTAGTATCTATTAAAAACGTATCGGATGACAATGATTTAATGATCATTAATAAATCTGGTATAGCTATTCGTATGGCTGTGGCAGACTTACGAGTTATGGGTAGAGCAACACAAGGCGTAAAATTAATTAACCTCAAGGGTAATGATTCAATTGCTGCTGTAGCAAAAGTAATGAAAGACGAGGAAGAGGAGATTATAACTGAAGATGTTGATACGACTACGCCAAATGAAGATGGCACAACTCTTGATGTTAATGAAAATGAAAACTAAAATTAATTATAAACAATAACCAAAAATGAAAAAACTAATAGTATTAGTCCTTTTAGTTACAATTTCGTCAATGTCTTATGCTCAAAAAAGAGAAGTAAAAGATATAGAAAGGGCTATAAAAGACTCAAATTTCGCAGATGCTAAATCAGCAGTAGCTTCTGCAGAGGCTATGAAAGGAGAAATGGATGAAAAATTAAAAGCCAAGTTTTTTTTCCTCAAAGCTCAAGCTTTATATGCCAATGGGGCAGGTACAGACGCAGAAATAGATGAAGCCATTATGACTTTTGATAAATTGAAAGATTTAGAAACATCAATGGGCAAGCTTAGATATACTGATGAAGCTAATGAGATAAAAGAAGAAATGACAAGATCCTTTCTTGAAAAAGCTAATAACTCCATCAACAATAAAAATTATAAATTGGCAGCCCAAAGATTTGAGAAAGTTTATAAAATGTCACCAAAGGATACCTTGTATCTATATTATGCAGCTTCATCTGCTGTGAATGCTCAAGATTACGATAATGCTTTGGATTATTATACTCAATTGAAAAATATGGGTTACAGTGGAGAGCAAATGAATTATTATGCCACAAACAAAGAGACAGGAGAAGAAGAAGCTTTCGGAAATAAAACAACCAGAGATTTATCTGTTAGAGCTGGTTCTCATAATAATTCTAAAAATAAAAAGAGTGAATCTAAGAAAGCTGAGATAGTAAAAAATATAGCTCTAATATATGTGTCTCAAGATAATGATGAAAAAGCTTTAGCAGCAATGGCAGATGCTAGAAAAGAAAACCCTGATGATATTGGGTTATTAATATCTGAGGCTAATGTTTATCTGAAAATGGGAAATAGAGAAAAATTTAAAGCTTTAATGGAAGAAGCCACCCAAAAAGATCCTAACAATGCGGAGTTACAATATAACTTAGGTGTATTGGCTGCCGAAGCTGGAAATAGAGAACAAGCTAAAGAATATTATAAAAAAGCCATTTCTATAGAGCCTAATTATGTTGATGCATATACTAATCTGGCTGTCGCTATTCTTGAGGGTGAATCTGAAATTGTTGAAGAAATGAACGGTTTAGGGACTAGCGCAGCAGACAATAAAAAATATGATGCGCTTAAAGAAAAACGTACTCAACTTTATAATGATGCTATTCCTTATTTAGAAAAGGCTTTGGACTTAAACAAAACTAATATTAATGCAGCTAAGACACTAATGAATATTTACAGTGTACTTGGCGAAACTGAAAAGTTTAAAGCAATGAAAGTAAAGGTGGAACAAATGGAATCTGCGGCCACAGGTAACTAGTATTGTTCTATAATAAAAAAAAAGCGACTAAAAAATAGTCGCTTTTTTTTTATACTATTTTTTTTATGACCCTAAGTTTATGGGTGTGTATATCCTTTTCATTGTTATAAATACCGCTGTGGTCTAATCTATCTATTCTAACTTTGCCGTGGGCATGGATGATGTAGTTGTCTTCCATTATAATACCTACATGGATAATGTTTCCTTCAGCATTGTCAAAAAAAGCTAAATCCCCAGGTTCGCTCTCCTCAATAAAACTTAGGGCTTCACCTTGCGAGGCTTGCTGTGAGGCATCTCTAAATAACTTATAACCATTCAGTTTATAAACCATTTGAGTAAAACCAGAACAATCTATACCAAAAGGTGTTTTGCCTCCCCAAAGGTAAGGTGCATTCAAATATAAGAAGGAGGTTTTTATGATTTCAGACTTATCAAATTTGGAAGTAATTGTACTCCCTTCAAAATGATGTTGTAATAAATTCAGCCCTTTTAAATCCGAGCCAATGGGTATTGGATAAAGGTTGTTGGAATTGTCAGAAACAAATTCAATTAAATCTTTAGATAACTTCAATTTTGAATTTGTGAGTTCAGTATATTCGTCATCTTCTATTTTAATATATTGCTTATTATCTATCCAGCCTTCGTAATTATCATATGCAAAACGGATGCGGCTCCATTTCTTCCGTTGTTCTAAAACCTTGAAATAATCACCATACAGTGCCTGCGTTACCATTTCACTTGTATCGCTAGGTTCTAATCGAATGGGTACAATGCCAAGATTGCAAATGCCGTATTGCATAAGTTAATTTTAAGCGCGCTCTAACACCATCGCAGAGGCTCCACCACCACCATTACATATTGCGGCTGCACCTAATTTAGCATTGTTTTGTTGAAGCACATTGATTAATGTAACCAAAATTCTGGCACCAGAACATCCTAAAGGATGCCCTAAAGATACTGCTCCACCATTTACATTCACATTATTATCAGTTAATCCTAATATTTTCATATTGGCTAAGCCAACTACAGAAAATGCTTCGTTGAATTCAAAATAATCAATATCACCAAGTTCAAGATTAGCTTTTGCTAATGCCTTAGGTAGTGCTTTGGCAGGTGCTGTGGTAAACCATTTTGGTTCTTGTGCAGCATCAGCATAACTTTTTATGGTAGCGAGAGGTTTTAAGCCTAATTCCTCTGCTTTTTCTTTGCTCATTAAAACAACAGCAGCAGCTCCATCATTAATTGTAGACGCATTAGCAGCAGTAACTGTTCCGTCTTTAGTAAATGCAGCACGTAAAGCAGGGATTTTCTCTATTTTTACGTTGGTATATTCTTCGTCTCTATCTACTAAAATTGGTTCTCCACGTCGCTGAGGTACTTCTACTGGTACTATTTCTTCTTTAAACTTCCCAGAATCCCAAGCGGCTTTAGACCGTTCATAAGACTTAACAGCAAAAGCGTCTTGATCTTCTCTTGAAAATTTATATTTGGTTGCACAGGCGTCTGCACAGACTCCCATGGCATGTTGTTCATAGGCATCTACCAGACCATCTTTTTGCATTCCATCTTCAAGCGTAGCAGATCCAAATTTTGTAGCACTGCGTGCATGGTAATAATGTGGAATTGCACTCATATTCTCCATACCTCCAGCAACAACTATTTCAGCATCATCTAATTGTATAGCTTGCGCACCTTGCATTATAGCTTTCATGCCAGAAGCACATACTTTATTGACCGTGGTACAAGGAACAGTGTTGGGAATACCTGCATATATAGCAGCTTGTCTTGCTGGTGCTTGACCTGTACCTGATTGCACAACGTGGCCCATTACAACTTCCTCAACCAATTCTGGTTTTAAATTTATTTTGTCTAAAGCTCCTTTTATAGCAGTAGCGCCTAGTCTTGGTGCAGGTACGCTAGATAAACTTCCTAAAAAACTTCCTATTGGTGTTCTAACCGCAGATACTATTACTACGTCTTTAGTCATAGTGCTTATATTTAAAATTAATTGCTGCGAAATTAATGAATTTTTGAGAGATTTAGTAATGAAACCAAGATTATAGAGTTGTAAAATTGTAATATTTACTACATTTGGTTGTATATGAAAACACTACTTAACAAATGGTACAAAAATCATGCTTTAGTATATAAAATACTGCTGTTTTTAGTGACCACACTTTTTATTGTCTATTTATTTCCTAAGACAGGAAAATTTAGATATTCTTTTGAGAAGGGAAAACCATGGCAATCTGAAAATTTATACGCTCCATTTAATTTTGCCATAAAAAAATCAGCAGAAGAAATTAGGGAGCAAAAAGAAGATATAAGAAGTAGTTCTCCTGTTTATTTTGATATTAATTTAACTGTTAAAGATGATATTTCATCTGATTACTTAGATAAGTTTAATGCAATTTTTAAGGATACGGCATATACAGTAGCCCAAAATTCTGTTCTGTATGACAAAGGAAAATTATTTTTAGAAAAGTTATACAATCACGGTGTGTTAAATTCAGATTATGAGTACACCAATGAGAGGCCCATAGTTTTAATGGAATCTAACAAGATACACAAACGTCTTCAATATTCTGATTTGTTTGAAATAAATCAATTGAGAAATCGCTTAGAAAGTCATTTTGATAGTTCTATTTCAGAACAACGCAAAAATAAGATGATATCTCTTTTTTTTGATATTGTAAAACCAAATGTAAGTCTCAACGAAAACCTTACAAATACTACATTAGAAGAAGATTTTTCTCAAATTTCTTTAACTCGTGGAAGTATAGAAAAAGACCAACTAATAATATCAAAAGGCCAAGTTGTTGAAGAAGAGGAGTACAATATATTAAATTCTTTAAAGTCTGAATACGAATCACAAATCTGGAATTCTGCCAACTATAATTTAGTCCTTATTGCCTACACTTTACTTGTAGCTTTGGCGCTTTTAATGTTACTTTTATTTTTACGGAAATATAGACTTGATGTATTCTTAAATAATACAAAAGTCACTTTTATTTTCTTCAATGTTGCATTAATGATTTTGCTTACAACATTGGTTATCAATTATAATTCGCAATACATCTATGTTGTACCGCTCTGTGTGTTGCCGCTAGTTTTAAAGGCCTTTTTTGACGCTCGTTTAGGATTATTCGCTCACGTGTTAACTGTCTTGTTGTTAGGATTTATAGTGCCTAATAGTTACGAATATATGTTTTTGCAAATTATAGCTGGTATAGTCACTATTCTAACAGTTTCAGAGCTATATAAACGTGCCAACCTGTTTATTTCGGTAGGGCAAATCACATTTATTTATATAATTTCATACTTTGCTTTTTTTGTTATTCACGAAGGTCAATTGATTGGTTTAAAATGGGAAACATTTGGATTGTTTATTCTTAGTGGTTTAGCTACTCTTTTCGTTCAGCCTTTAATCTATATATACGAAAAAATCTTTGGGTTAGTATCAGATGTGTCCTTGTTGGAATTGTCTGACACTAATACAAAACTACTAAAAGAGTTGTCAAATAGAGCGCCAGGTACGTTTCATCATTCATTGAACGTGGCTAATTTAGCTGAAGCCTCAGCAAACGAAATAGGCGCAAATGCTATGTTAGTTAGGGTAGGTGCCCTTTATCACGATATAGGTAAAATGAAAAACCCTACTTATTTCACAGAAAACCAAAGCACTGGGATAAACCCTCATCAAGAGCTTTCTAACCTTGAAAGTGCAAAGGTTATAGTAAATCATGTAATAAAAGGTATAGAAATAGCTAAAAAGAATAATCTACCAGATCGTGTCATTGATTTTATTAGAACCCATCATGGTACAAGTTTGGTGTACTATTTTTATATGAAGGAGAAGTCGGAAAATGAAGACATCAATCCTGATGACTTTTCATATCCAGGTCCTACACCTTTCAGTAAAGAAACTGCAATATTAATGATGTGCGATAGCTTAGAAGCTGCATCAAAAAGCATGAAAGAACCCACTACTACTAAAATCAATGACTTTGTGGAAAACATTATTGATAAACAGATGGAAAGCGGTCAGTTTTTAAATGCCAATATTACATTTAAAGAAATTCAGTCTATAAAGAAAGTTTTGAAAAACAAGTTGGCAAACATTTATCACCTTAGAATTGAATATCCTGAATAAAACAAAAAAGTCTTACTATTTCTAGTAAGACTTTTTGTGAGCCCGATAGGATTCGAACCTATGACCGCCTCCTTAGAAGGGAGGTGCTCTATCCAGCTGAGCTACGAGCCCGAAACTCTAAAATTGTCGGGGTGGCAGGATTCGAACCTGCGACCTCCGCGTCCCAAACGCGGCGCGATAACCGGGCTACGCTACACCCCGAATTGGTTATCTTTATTCTGCGGAGAGACCGGGATTCGAACCCGGGCAACACTTACGCGTTGACAGATTAGCAATCTGCTCCATTACCACTCTGGCACCTCTCCAAACAATTTTTAAAGAACGTTTCTTGAAATTGCGGATGCAAATGTAACTTATCATATTAAAGAACGCAACAATTTTTGGCAGTTTTTTACATAAGGATTCTCTTGAGCTTTAATATGAGTACATTAAGTTAAAATTAATTAATTTAGAGTAATGATTTTAATAATTTTAATTGTGAATTACTAAGTTAGACTAGTACAATTCACTAAACACTATATGTCAAAATATCAATCGGATAGAGCATTTACAGATTATGTTCATAAGCATTTGGCAACACCTTTAATTTATAAACCGTTGTGGTGGACACAGGTTAAACTTAAAAAAGATTACGCTAAATATATTGATATGGT
Source organism: uncultured Winogradskyella sp. (assembly GCA_913061495.1). Lineage (GTDB taxonomy): Bacteria > Bacteroidota > Bacteroidia > Flavobacteriales > Flavobacteriaceae > Winogradskyella. The sequence goes on along the minus strand of CAJXVG010000102.1, from coordinate 1,472 downwards.
TAATGGTATTGATTATATTTTTAGAAACGGTAATAAAATATTAAGTGTACAAGAACGATTTAGAGAGGAAAAATTTAAAAATTATTCAGATTTTACAATACGTTACAGAAGAGATGAAAATAAAGTTTTAGAACGCCAAGAATCTGAATATTATAAAATGAAAGCACATTACTTTACTTATGGTATTATTAATAGTACTAAAAAAGAAGTAAACAACACTTCCGATTTCTTAAAATATGCTATAATCAATTTAAAGAAAGTATACGAAAAGTTAGACTCAAAAGACATCTATATTTCAGATAATGGTAAAAACCGTTGTAGAATTGTAGATAACGCTAAACTTGAATGTCCAGTTAAATATAATAGAGATGGATCGTCTTCATTCTTCCCGATTGACATATCTTTTTTAGTTAAACTTTGGGGAGATGACATGGTAATAGCTCAAAGAGGCTTTTTTTAAGTCATAAAATTTAACACTAATTTGTTACCTGATTTTGTACTTTTTTGATAGCTTACCAAAGGTATGGTAAGTGAAAAACAACTTATAAAATTCACAAAAAAGGGTATTTACTGCCCCCAAGGGAAATTTTATTTAGATCCATGGTATCCCGTAGATCATGCTATAATTTCCCACGGACATGCAGATCATGCACGTTGGGGAATGAAAAGGTATTTATGCCAACACAAATCAAAAGCAATTTTACAACATCGTATCGGGTCAGATATAAATATTAATAGTTTAGACTATGAAGAAACATTAAAAATCAATGGTGTTAGTGTGAGTTTTCATCCTGCAGGTCATGTAATTGGTTCTGCACAGATTAGATTAGAACACCAAGGTTATGTTGTTGTATTTTCAGGTGATTATAAAATCCAGCCAGATTTGATTAGCACACCTTTTGAACCAGTAAAGTGCCATACGTTTATTACTGAAAGTACTTTTGGATTACCCGTTTATAATTGGAAAACAGAAGAACAACTTCAAAAAGAATTACAAGACTGGGTAAAAACAAATCAAAACAATAACAGAACTTCCGTATTCTTTGGTTATTCTTTGGGAAAAGCGCAACGGTTAATGTCACTTTTAGATGGCTGTGATGAAATGTATGTTCACAGAGCTATCCATAACCTAAATGAAGCAATTTTAAAATCTGGAATTGACTTGCCGAAAACCAAATTATGGTCAGCAGACTTAGATAAAAAAAAACTTCAAAATAAAATCATTATTGCACCACCAGCTTTACTCGGTTCAAAAATGCTAAAACGTATCCCAAATGCTGCTACGGCTATATGTTCTGGTTGGATGCAGATACGTGGTAACCGTCGTTGGCAATCCGTGGATGCCGGATTTGCAGTTAGTGACCATGCTGATTGGAATGGACTCATTTCAGCTGTTAAAGCTACAGAGGCAGAGCAGGTATATGTCTGTCTCTTATACACATCTCCGAGCCCACGAGACCGAGGCTGATCTC
>CAJXVG010000101.1 GCA_913061495.1 uncultured Winogradskyella sp. | reverse complement strand
ACGAGATCAGCCTCGGTCTCGTGGGCTCGGAGATGTGTATAAGAGACAGGTGTTTGAAGCAAATCAATATGTACTTTTTTGATACTTTTTATTAACAATTATTTATATCTTTTTGGTTAATAAGTATCACTTTCTTTACTTGGATTTAACTAGCTTTTTCACTCTATTCGTTTAAAGCATTTTAAAAAGGTATAGTTTTTGAACATTATAAGATGTTTTTATTATTTTTAATGCAGAAAGGATTTTAATATGGATGATAATTTTTCCCCAAGAGTTAAAGACGTTATTGCTTACAGTAAAGAAGAAGCTTTGCGATTAGGCCATGATTTTATAGGTACCGAACATTTAATGCTAGGGCTATTAAGAGATGGTGATGGTAAGGCTATAGATATATTGAGCGCTTTAGATGTAGACCTTAATCATTTAAGGCGAAAGGTAGAGATACTAAGCCCTGCCAACCCAAATATCGTTACAGTTTCTAACGAAAAAAAGAACCTGCACCTTACAAGGCAAGCAGAACGTGCTTTAAAAACTACTTTTTTAGAGGCTAAACTTTTTCAAAGTACCTCAATTAATACCGCACATTTATTATTGTGTATTTTAAGAAACGAAAACGACCCTACAACTAAGCTGTTAAATAAGCTCAAAGTAGATTATGATAATGTTAAAGAAGAATTCAAATCTATGATAACAAGTGAAGATGATTTTTTAGATACTCCGAAAGCCGAATCATTTTCGGACGACGATATAAACGACCCACAAGATGAGGCTAAGCAAAACCCATTTGGGCAATCCAACAAGTCCAATAAAAAATCCAAAACTCCAGTATTGGATAATTTCGGAAGGGATTTAACGGTTTTGGCCGAAGAAGATAAATTAGACCCAGTGGTTGGGAGAGAAAAAGAGATACAACGTGTGTCCCAAATTTTAAGTCGAAGAAAGAAAAACAATCCACTATTAATAGGAGAACCAGGTGTTGGCAAATCTGCCATTGCCGAAGGTCTTGCTCTTCGAATTGTAAAACGAAAAGTATCACGTACGCTTTTCAATAAGCGAGTGGTAACTTTGGATTTAGCAAGCTTAGTAGCTGGCACTAAATACAGAGGCCAGTTTGAGGAACGCATGAAAGCGGTAATGAACGAACTCGAAAAGAATGATGATATCATTTTATTTATCGATGAAATTCACACTATAGTTGGAGCTGGTGGAGCAACAGGAAGTTTAGATGCTTCAAATATGTTTAAACCAGCATTGGCAAGAGGAGAAATTCAATGTATTGGCGCCACAACACTAGATGAATACAGACAGTATATTGAAAAAGATGGAGCTTTGGAACGACGTTTTCAAAAAGTAATAGTTGAACCAACTACTGTGGAGGAAACTGTTGAGATCTTAAATAACATAAAAGGTAAATACGAAGAACATCATAATGTTGACTATACTGATGAAGCGATTGAAGCATGTGTAAAATTGACTAATCGCTATATGACGGAACGCTTTTTACCAGACAAGGCTATTGATGCTTTAGACGAAGCCGGATCGAGAGTACACATCACCAATATTGATGTACCAGATCAAATTCTAGAACTTGAGAAAAAACTAGAAGAGGTTAAAGAAACCAAAAACAGCGTTGTTAAAAAGCAAAAATATGAAGAGGCTGCCAAGCTTCGTGACGATGAAAAACGTTTAGAAAAAGAGCTTTCCACAGCTCAAGAAAAATGGGAAGAAGAGACCAAACAACATAGAGAAATTGTAACTGAAGATAACGTTGCTGATGTTGTTTCTATGATGACGGGTATTCCTGTAAATAAAATTGCACAGACTGAAATCAATAAACTGTCAAAATTACCAGAACTTATTAAAGGAAGAGTAATTGGTCAAGACCAAGCTGTTGGGAAAGTTGTTAAGGCCATTCAGAGAAACAGAGCCGGACTTAAAGATCCAAATAAACCAATTGGCTCGTTTATATTTTTAGGGCAGACAGGTGTTGGTAAAACGCAGTTGGCTAAAGTTTTGGCACGAGAATTATTTGACAGTGACGAAGCATTAGTGAGAATTGACATGAGCGAATACATGGAGAAATTCGCCATATCTCGTTTAATTGGAGCACCTCCAGGATATGTTGGTTATGAAGAAGGCGGACAATTGACTGAAAAAATACGTCGCAAGCCTTATGCTGTTGTGCTTTTAGATGAGATTGAAAAAGCGCATCCAGATGTATTCAACATGCTACTACAAGTATTGGATGACGGTTATCTAACTGATAGTTTAGGTAGAAAGATTGATTTTAGAAATACGATCATCATTATGACGTCTAATATTGGAGCGAGAAAACTAAAAGATTTTGGTACAGGAGTAGGTTTTGGAACTTCAGCGAAAGAAGCCCAAGAATCTGATTATGCCAGAGGAGTAATTGAAAATGCACTGAAGAAAGCATTTGCACCAGAGTTTTTAAATAGAATAGATGATGTGATTGTATTCAATGCCTTAGAAAAAGAAGATATCAATAAAATTATTGATATTGAATTGGTAAAACTTTTCAAAAGAATTAAGGATATAGGCTACGAATTAGAGTTAACTGATAAAGCAAAAGATTACATTGCCGATAAAGGTTTTGACAAACAATATGGGGCAAGACCTTTAAATAGAGCAATTCAAAAATATGTTGAAGATGCTTTAGCCGAGGAAATCATTAATTCTAAGATTCAGGAAGGTGACACAATCGTAATGGATTTAGACACCAAGAGTGATGCATTGAAAATTAAGATAAAATCTTCGAGCAAAACAACCGAGTCATAATTGCAATTATAATATAGAATCCAAAAAGCTCTCCATTATTTGGAGAGTTTTTTGTATCTTAATACAATCAATCATTCCCAAAAATGGAAGAAAGTAAGATATTAGAATTTGGCAAACTCACTTTTTATGACAATTATGTTGTAGCTGTAATGAATGAAGGTGTAAATATTGGAGACAAAGAAAATGAAACCCTCATAAAAGTAGCCGAAGCACACTTTTCAAAACCTTTTATCTATATAACACACAGAATAAATTCATACTCAGTTGACCCAAATATTTACTCCAAAACTGCAAAATTAAAGAACTTAACTGGTTTTGCGGTAGTATCTGAAGGCTACATGGCAAAAACCAATGCCCAAATAGAACGACTTTTCTTCAATAAACCATTTGAAATTTTCTCTACTTTAGATGAAGCTATAGAATGGACTCAGACCGTTTTGCATATTTAATTGAATAAAACCTTTTTATCCATAGCAAAGCTGTCTATAAAATCCTGAGACTTGTGCATTAAATCACTCATTATAACATCTTCAGAAACAAATGCAACTTCTTTCCTGTATAAAAGTAAAAATGATTCAATACTGTAGGAAGACTTTAAAGGCTTCCTAAAGTGTAAAGCTTGTGAAGCATTAAACAATTCTATGGCCAAAATCTGCTTTACATTTTCTATTAAATCATAGGCTTGGGTGGCTGCATTAGCTCCCATACTCACATGATCTTCCTGTCCATTTGAGGACACAATTGAATCTATACTTGCTGGTGAAGCCAGCTGCTTATTGGCACTAACAATACTTGCAGCAGTATATTGCGGAATCATAAAACCAGAGTTCAATCCTGGATTATCCACCAAGAAAGCTGGTAATCCTCTAAGACCCGATACTAATTGAAAAATTCTTCTTTCAGAGATATTTCCTAATTCCGCCATAGCTATTTTAAGGTAGTCTAGTACCAAAGCCAATGGCTGACCGTGAAAGTTTCCTCCAGAAATAATTTCATCTTCTTCAATAAATATATTAGGATTGTCTGTTACCGAATTTATTTCAGTAATTACAATTTTCTCAACATAACTAATTGTATCCTTTGTAGCACCATGCACCTGTGGTACACATCTAAAAGAATAAGGGTCTTGTACGTGCTGTTTTGTTTGTGTTATAATTTCACTTCCTTCCAAAAAGCTCCTAACACTTTCTGCGGTTTTAATCTGTCCATTGTGTGGCCTAACCAAATGTACCAACGCATTAAATGGGTCTAATCTCCCATCAAAAGCATCAATAGACATAGATGCTATAAAATCTGCGAAATAGGATAGCTTATAACTTTCCAACAATAAATGAACTCCATAAGCACTCATAAATTGAGTACCATTTAATAAGGCCAAGCCCTCTTTGGACCTCAATGTAATTGGCTTCCAATTATATTTATTTAAGACGGTTTTAGAGTCTACAATTTCACCATTGTAATACACTTTTCCTTTGCCTAATAATGGTAATGCCAAGTGCGCTAAAGGTGCTAAATCACCAGATGCTCCCAAAGAACCTTTCTCATATATTACAGGCAAAATATCTTCATTGTAAAATGCTATAAGTCGTTCAACAGTTTCTAGCTGCACTCCGCTATGACCATAACTCAATGATTGAATTTTAAGCAACAACATCAGTTTAATTATTGGTTTTGGCACCAAATCTCCCATACCACACGCATGTGACATCACTAAATTTTCTTGAAGCTCCGATAAATTTTCTTTCGAAATTTTTACATTATACAATGAACCAAATCCAGTGTTTATACCATATATAGGTTCATTTTGGTTTTTCATTCTATTATCTAGATATGTTCTACAGTTTTCAATTTTTGAAATTGCATCATCAGATAATTTTAACTTCAAATTTTCATTTATGATGGTATGAATTATTTGCAAATCTAAATTTGCCGAAGATATAGAATGGTATTGTTGCATTAGCTCGTATTTTTTAACCTTCCAAAATTGAGAATATTTTTGAATAAAACCATATAATGTTAATAATTCGTATGAATTCCTTAAATTTCGACGTTATTTAAATGAATCAATAAATTATGAAAAAACTACTTATACTTTTTATAGCCATAGCGCTAACAGCTTGTGAAAATGAACCAAAAGATTACGTTACGCTCTCTGGTAAAATTGAAAATCCAGTTGAAGAAAATACACTTCGAATCTTCAATCGTACTGGTTATGAAAAAATCATTGAACTAGAAGAAGATGGCTCTTTTGAGGATACCTTAAAAGTTGAAGCAGGCAATTACAGTTTCCAACATGGAAAGCAATACGGTGACATTTATTTAGAAAATAATAATAAAAGTAGCTTCACAACAGACTATGAGTCTTTTGATGAAGAAATGAAATTTACTGGAGATGCAGCAGAAACCAACAATTTTTCGGTTAAATCCTATTTGCTTTCTAGAAAATATTTTACAGATAATCTCATTTCAAACGGAACAAAAGAGGATTTAGATAATGCTGTGGAAGGCTATAAATCCGCATACACAAAACTTAAAGAGAACTACCCTAACGTAGATTCAACACTCGTTGCTGATATTAATATGAATGTAAAAAACACAGTTGGGCAACTGAGCCAGTATGTAAATTCTAAAATAGCTATAAGAAAACAATTTCCAAAGGGTTCTGAATCTCCAAAATTTGAAGACTATGAAAATATATCTGGTGGAGAAACTTCACTCGATGATTTAAAAGGAAAATATATTTATATAGACATTTGGGCAACCTGGTGCGGGCCTTGTAAGGCAGAAATTCCATCCTTAAAAAAGTTAGAAGAGCAATATGAGGATAGCAACATACAATTTGTTAGTATCTCAGTAGATGATGGACGTGGCTACAAAGGTGATACTGAAGCAGCCTACAAGGGTTGGAAACAAATGATCAACGAAAAAGAATTAGGAGGCATACAATTATTAGCTAAAAATGCGTGGTCATCTGAGTTTATCAGAGCTTATAAAATAAATGCCATCCCTAGATTTTTGCTAATAGATCCTGACGGAAATATTGTAAACGCAGATGCACCTAGACCTTCAAATCCTGAATTGGTAAAATTATTTGAAGAATTAAGTATCTAACAATAACATATACAATCTATCAAAGCCTTCTTTTTTGAAGGCTTTTTTTTATCGTCTTGGTTTTTTTGGTTTTGGCTTTCTTTGTTGTGCCTGTTTTTGCTGCTGTTGCTGAGCTTCTTCTTGTTCTGGTTGTTTAAACAGGTCTATATATGCTTCACCTAAATTCTCAATTATATGGCTCGCAATAAGGCTTTGGTAACCAAAATCCTCTAAAGCTATATCTGCCGATTTACCATGTAAATAAGTACCGAAAATTGTAGCAGACAACGGATCGTAATCTTGCGCTATAAACCCTGAAATTATTCCGGTTAAAACATCTCCGGTTCCGCCTGTAGCCATACCTGGATTTCCCGTAGTATTTACATAAAGTTTATCATTGTAAACCGTTATGGAATGTGCTCCTTTAATTAATACAATGACTTTATGCTTTTTTGAGAATGCTTTTGCTTTTTTTAGCTTATCAAAATCATCGGACCATTTACCTATTAAACGTTCCAGCTCTTTTGGGTGTGGTGTCAAAACAGATTGCTCTGGTAAGAATTTGAGTAAATCTTTATTTTTAGAGATAATGTTAAGACCATCCGCATCAATTACCAAAGGTGTACTGTTAGTTTCCAAAAATCCATTTAATGCTTTTGAAGTTTCATTGGAAGTGCCAAGCCCAATACCCAAACCAATAACCGTAGGTTCTATATCAAAATTAATATCAGTAATTTCAGCTTCATTCTTATCTGTAAGCACCATCACTTCTGGTATGGACGACTGTAAGCTATGATAACCACATTTAGGAACATACGCTGTTACCAAACCTGCACCAGAACTTAAAGCTGATCTGCTTGCTAAATTAACAGCTCCTATTTTACCATAACTTCCACCTAAAATTAAGACATGGCCATACATACCTTTATGGGAAAATTTATCTCTAGACTTATACAGTGGCAGTACTTCGTTCTTTGCAATTAACTCTACCTCTGTTTCTGCTTGTTTTAAGTATTCACGGTCAATACCAATATCCAAAACTTCCCATTGCGTAGTAAACTTAGCTGTTTCAGGTAAAAAGAATACCAGCTTAGGTGATTGAAAGCTTATGGTGTAATTGGCATGCACCACTGCTTCTTCATTTTCTACTTTTTTATCTGTATATAATCCTGAAGGCACATCTATGGCAAGTGTAAAAGCTTTAGATTCTTTAAATTTTTGAAATAATTTTTGAACCCAATCAACTGGAGGTCTGTTTAGTCCTATACCAAACACAGCATCTACAATAATATCCCTTTCCTCAATTACAATTTCAGAGAAATCCTCCTTACAGCTCAATAAAATGGGCCAGTCTTTTGTAACGTTTTTTATTCTATCGTAATTGATTAAAAAATCCTTTGACCGTTTATCGCTACAGTTAATTATAAAACAATTTACGTTATAACCATGTGTAATAAGATGTCTTGCCAAAACCAGGCCATCACCACCATTGTTTCCTATGCCACAAAAAACGTGAATTGGCACTTGAGCTCCTTGCATACGTGCATGCATCCAATTAAAAATTTGGGTTCCTGCACGTTCCATTAAATCCGTTGATGATATATTTTGTCGTTCGGCAGTTAGCTTATCGCCTTCATAAATTTGTTCTTTAGACAGTACTTTCATTACAGTTTTATAAGTTTAAAATCTAATCTAATTAAAAATAAGGTTTTTAGAATCTTGAACATTAACTTTTAAAGATCAATTAGCTATGACAATATCCTAACCAACAATTCTTTTAACAAATCACCTTGTGGAGTTGCATTGGCTCCTACACCTTTTCCCTTTACATCAAATTCGCGAAGCAAACCAATTACTGAGCTCACTTTTTTCATTGGGTAATTACGGGCAGCTGTTAAATATTCATTTACAAAATAAGGATTGACCTTTAATGCTGAAGCCACACTGCGAGGATTTTTGTCTGACATGCCATGGAGATGCAATAATTGTGAAAAAAAACTAAACAAAAGTGAGACCGTCACCACCATTGGGTTATCCTTAGGATTGTCAGCAAAATATTTGGCTATTCTGTGAGCCTTTAAAATATCTTTAGCGCCTACAGCTTTTCTTAATTCAAAATTATTGAAATCCTTACTGATACCAATATTTTCTTCGATGTGTTCTGGTGTGATTTGCGTTCCTTTAGGTAAAACGATTTTCAGTTTATTGAGTTCGTTATTTACTTTACTCAAATCGGTACCTAAGAACTCCACCAACATTTGGGCTGCTTTTGGTGAAATATCATACCCTTGACCTTTCAATACATTCCTAATCCATTCTGGCACTTGATTATCGTAAAGCTTTTTACTTTCATAAACAACACCAATCTTTTTAATGGCTTTGTAAAGTGCTTTACGTTTATCTAGTTTTTTGTATTTATAGTTGAAAACCAAAACTGTGGTTGGTTGCGGATTAGCCGCATACTTAACTAACTTCTCAATTGTGCGGCTTAGATCTTGCGCTTCCTTTACAATAACCACTTGGCGTTCTGCCATCATAGGAAAACGTTTAGCATTGCTCACAATATCATCAATCGTAACATCGCGTCCGTACAGTACCATTTGGTTGAATCCTTTTTCGGCTTCATCCAAAACAGTATCCTCAATAAAATCGGAAATCTTATCTATGTAGTAAGGCTCCTCACCCATTAAAAAATAGATGGGTTTTAAGTTACCCTTTTTTATATCTGCTGCTAGTTGTTTTACTTCGTCCAAAATCCAAAAATTCCAATATGTAAATTCCAATCTCCAATGTAAGTTGAAAGAGTTAAAAAACTCAATTTTGGATTTTGGGATTTAAAGATTGTGATTTGTGGTATTCTGCTTTAACTTTGAAGAAAATTCAGTAGTACATATTGTGCAAGACCTAAACTTTCCAAAGTTTGAATACCGATTCAAAAGTACAGAAAATAAAGTATCTATTTTTGATGTTATTCGGAAAAAATTTATTGTTCTTCAGCCCGAAGAATGGGTGCGCCAGCATTGTGTCCATTTTCTAATAAATAACAAAAACTACCCAAAATCATTGATTAATGTTGAAAAGGAATTATTTATCAATGGGCTTAAAAAACGCTATGATATCGTGATTTTTAATCCTGATGGCTCCATTCACTTAATTGTAGAATGCAAATCACCATCAATCTCAATAAACCAAAATACGTTTGATCAAATTGCTCGCTATAATCTCGTTCTTAATTCAACCTATTTAATGGTCACCAATGGCTTAAATCACTATTATTGCCAAATGGACAACAAGGAGGAACAGTATTCCTTTTTAAAAACCATTCCTAATTACAATACTAAATAAATGCTCACAACCAAAGACATAGCTGTTGTAATTTTAAATTGGAATGGAAAAGACCTACTTGAAAGATTTTTGCCTTCAGTTGTAAAATATTCAGATGAAGCTACAATTTACGTTGCAGATAATGCTTCAACTGATGATTCAGTGAAATATATCTCCCAACATTTTTCAACGGTAAAACTCATTGAAAACACGGAAAATGGTGGTTATGCCAAAGGTTATAACGATGCATTAAAGCACGTTGATGAACCAATACTCTGTTTGCTAAATAGTGATGCTGAAGTGACTCTTCAATGGCTTAAACCGATTGTAAACCAATTTAATTCTAACTCTAAAACTGCCATTATTCAACCAAAATTATTAGACTATAAAAATAAGTCTAAATTTGAATATGCTGGTGCTGCTGGTGGATTTATTGATAAGTATGGTTACCCGTATTGCAGAGGACGAATTTTTGATACGATAGAAGACGATTGTGGCCAATATAATGATGTTAAAACCATATTTTGGGCTTCTGGCGCTTGCTTTTTTATTCGAAATTCTGTTTTCAAGTCATTAAATGGTTTTGATAGTTCTTATTTTGCCCATATGGAAGAAATTGATTTATGTTGGCGAGCGTTTAATAAAGGTTATGACATAAAGTATGTAGGAACTTCAACAGTTTACCATTTGGGAGGTGCAACACTGAAGAATACCAGTCCGAAAAAAACCTATCTCAATTTTAGAAATAGTTTATTCACACTAGTGAAAAACACAGATAAAAAAGTGTTTATTAGAACAGTTATAAGAATGAAGCTCGATGGTATAGCTGCTATTAGATTTTTAATAAAACTTCAACCTCAACATTTTCTCGCAATTTTTAAGGCGCATCTTTCATTTTACAAAAACCTTAATCCTGTTTTAAAACAACGTAAAAATCTAACAAAACGAACGGGATATTATGAAACCAAATCCATCGTTTGGTCTTATTTTATTAAAGGTAGGAGACATTTTTAACAAAACCGAAAACTGTTAAAATTTTTGTTAATCGTAGCACTAGCCTCTATTCTTT
>CAJXVG010000100.1 GCA_913061495.1 uncultured Winogradskyella sp. | reverse complement strand
GATCTACACGTAAGGAGTCGTCGGCAGCGTCAGATGTGTATAAGAGACAGCTTATTTGGTATTTTAAAAGCTAATCTTGCTTGGAAAAAATCACTGGATAATCCTAATTTTTGTTTTAAAGAGTTGTGAACACTTATTAACAAGTAATGAGCACTTCTATTAACCGACTTTAATTATTCGTAACTTTGTTGTTTATAAAGTAAAGCATTAATTGACATTTGAGCTATGTAAATTAGCTAAAATAAAGATAGTTGGCTTTACTAGCACAGTAGTAAAATTTATAAATATGAACATCTCAATAGGAAATGACCATGCTGGTCCAGATTATAAACAAGCAATTGTAAACCATTTAAAAGCAAAAGGGCATACCTTAACAAATTATGGAACAGATTCTACGGATAGTGTAGATTATCCAGATTTTGTTCATCCAGTAGCTAAAGATGTCAATGATAAAAAAGTGGACTTCGGAATTTTAATTTGTGGTAGCGCAAATGGTGTAGCAATGACTGCTAATAAATATAAAAATGTAAGAGCTGGAGTGTGTTGGACCAATGAAATTACAGAACTAACAAGGTTACATAACGATGCTAATATAATATGTATTCCTGCGCGATTTACCTCCATACCACAAACTATAAAAATGGTAGATACTTTTTTAGAAACTGAGTTTGAGGGAGGACGTCACCAAACTCGTGTAGATAAAATTTCAGTATCATGCTAAATGAGCCATTCGCACTCGCATAACCATTCGCATTCCCATCAAGAACTAGGAGGTCGCAATCTTTTAATTACTATAATTATTAATATTGCTATTACAGTAGCCCAAGTTATTGGTGGGTTAATATCCGGTAGTTTAGCATTGCTTAGTGATGCTCTCCATAATTTTAGTGATGTTATTTCTTTGATAATAAGTTATATAGCTAATAAGCTTTCTAAACAACAAGCATCATTAAAACGAACTTTTGGTTATAAAAGAGCAGAAATTTTAGCTGCTTTTATTAATGCAGTAACATTAATTGTTATTGCTATTCTTTTAATTTTTGAAGCAGTTGAGCGTTTTCAAAATCCACAAAAAATTGAAACTGGTTTAGTTATATGGTTATCCATTGTTGCTATACTAGGAAACGGATTTAGTGTATTATTACTCAGAAAAAATTCTGAAGATAACATGAATATGAAAAGTGCGTACTTGCATCTTTTTACAGACATGATGGCGAGTGTTGCTGTGTTAATTGGTGGATTATTAATGAAATTCTATCAGTTATTTTGGGTAGATAGTGCATTGACATTAGCTATTGCCTTGTACTTAATTTGGATGGGTTTTGATCTTTTAAAACAATCCACAAAAGTATTGATGTTATTTACACCAGATACAATTCCTGTAGATGAAATAGTAAAGAAACTCAATGCTTTTAAAACCATAAAAAATGTTCATCACGTGCATGTTTGGCAATTAAATGAAGAAGAAATTCATTTTGAAGCGCATATAGATTTCGAAGAAGATATTTTATTATCGCAATTCGATTCTATTTTGAATGAAATTGAAGCATTTATATTTAAAAACTATGACATCAACCACGTTAATATTCAACCAGAATTCAAGAAAAAGGATGCAAAGGACGTCATAGTTCAAGATTAATTATTATGATAACAATCAAAACTAAAACTTTTGAAGAATTAACAAAACAAGAACTCTACGCGTTGCTGCAATTACGAAGTGAAGTTTTTGTGGTGGAACAAGACTGTGTCTATCAAGATATTGATGGAAAAGACCAAAAAGCATTACATATATTAGGATATGCAGATAATAAGCTAGTCGCTTATACACGTGTATTTAAACCAGGTTATTATTTTGAAGAAGCCAGTATAGGTAGGGTTTTAGTAGCGAAAAAAGATAGAAATCATCAATATGGTTATGTTATTATGAAAGCATCCATAAAAGCTATTGAAGCCCATTATAATGAGCATAGAATTAAAATTTCTGCGCAAGTTTATCTAAAACGATTTTATAATAATATAGGATTTTTAGAAATAGGTGAAGAATACTTAGAGGATGGCATTCCGCATATAGCAATGGTAAGATCTTAATTAGACGCTGTTTTATCTATTCGGGTCACTAAAATTTCTACTCTTCTATCAAACTCTGGCTCTCCACCGAGCGGAAATTTACGTCTGTGGCCTACGTATTTCATTCGGCTTCTATTCACCCCTTTTTTAACTAAATAGTCATAAACATACCTTGCTCTGGCGAGAGAAAGATTACGTTTTTTTGTTCTACGGTCAATAGCATCTCGTGTACCTGGTGTACAGCAAACGTGACCTTCAATTGTGAAATAAACGTCCTTGCGTTCCGCAAGTATTTTAGCAATATTATCTAATGTTTTTTTAGAGTCTTTTACTAAATAACTATAACCAGTTCTAAAAAGGATATTTTCAAGTTGAATTTTATCACCTTCTTTAAGATCACCTTTAAGCAGTTCTGCCGTGCTTTGTTTTTCTGGTTTTTTTTCTTTTGGTCTTGGAGGATTGTGGTGCATTACTATAATTTCTACCTTTCTATTAAGACCACGAATTTTGTTTAGATTTTCTTCATGAACAATATTCACCAAAATCTCTCCTTTACCATCTACATTGGTAATTTTAGATTCGTCAAATTCATTGCTAGAAAATACATCTTTTATAGAATTTGCACGTTGTTGAGAGAGTACTAAATTATAGTTGTCACTCCCTCTATCATCACAAAATCCGTATATGGATATTTTTTCAATATCCATACTTTCAATTTTCGATAAAAACAGTAATAACCTACTATGTTCGGTTTCTGGGATATTATATTTATCTGTATCAAAATAGACCTCATGCTTCACTTCTTCTTGAGAAAAAGCAAGCTGAAAACTTAGCGCTATGAAGACTATAAAATACTTCATTCTTAGGTTAATTTTGCTGTTCAATTTTAGGGTTAGGTAGGCTAAATATAGATATTTTTATAGTTTATCTCAAAATACTTGCATATTGGGTTGGATTATTAAGTATACTCAATCCTTTTTTTATCTCTGGATTATTAGCTGTATAATACTCGTAAAGCCCTTCACTGTAGAAATATCGTTTAATAATTTCATCTGTCATTAAGGACTTTAACTGAGATTTATTATCGTCAACTGCACTAGACTTATAGTTCTGAATTGCAGAGGTTAAATTGTTATATTCTGCATTTATTTCTTCTTTTAAATCTTCTTCAATAGCAATAATAATGGCATCATTAAACGCTTTTTCGGTTTTGGTTTCAAAATTGAATCCAGAAGCATTCAAATATTTCTTAAAATCTTTAAAGTCTGAATCTGAAAGTTCAAAATTATTTAAACTTTCAACAGAATTATTGTAATAATAGTCCGTAGCAAAATTAAAAATAAGGTTCTCATTTAAAATAGCCTTAGTGATAGGTGTTTCTTGAGCAATTTTCACCTTAATATCGGGATCTATACCACCTCCATCAAAAACGCTACGTCCATTTTTGGTTTTAAAAGCATTATAGTTTTCTTTTTTAACACGGGTTGCTTTACCATTTTCATCCCTATTCCAGTAATCTAATGCTTGTATACAACGACCAGAAGGTGTGTAATATCTTGAAATTGTAATTTTCATCTGTGTACCGTAAGTCAGTGGCTTAGGACGTTGAACCAAGCCTTTTCCAAAACTACGAGCACCAACAACTACAGCTCTATCCATATCTTGCAAAGCACCAGAAACAATCTCACTTGCTGAGGCACTTCTGCTGTCTATTAATACTACCAAAGGTATTTCTGTATCAATAGGATCGCGTTGTGTATAATAGGTTTTATTGTATTTCTTTACTTTAGATTTAGTGGTAACTACCAATTGATTTTTAGGAACAAAAATATTGGTGACATTAACGGCTTCGTTAAGTAAACCACCAGGATTACCTCTTAAATCTAAAATAAGTTGGCTCGCACCTTGATTTTTTAAAGCTCTGATAGCACTAACTGTTTCTGCAGATGCTTTTGAGTTGAATTTTCTTAAAACTACATAACCTGTTTTATCATCTACCATTGAGTAGTGTGGTACGGCTTTAATTTCTAAAGATTCCCTTGTTATTTTAACTGTGTTTGTTTTTCCTTGGCGTTTGTAGGTTATGTTTACTTCGGTGCCGGCAGCTCCTTGTAGCAGATTTGCGGCATCATCTTTAAAATTAGCAACAACAACGTTATCTACCTTAATAATTTCGTCACCAGCTTTTAATCCGGCTTTATCGGCAGCATAATCTTTATAAGGCTCAACAATGATTAATTTATCTTTAAGGGTTAACACTTTAGCTCCAATACCTGTATAATCACCAGCATTGTTAATTCGGGAGGCTTCAACATCTTGTTCGTTATAAAATTGTGTATAGGGATCTAAATCATCTAACATGCTTTTAATAGCTGTATCCATTAAATCTGCAGGATTGGTTTCATCCACATAATTCATGTTAATCTCCTTAAACAAAGTGGTGAAAATTTCAATTTGTTTAGCGATTTCGAAAAAATCATTTTTGAAAGCTGTAGTGCTTAAAAATATAGCAACAGCAATAACTGGTATAATGATTTTTGTCTTTAGAATGGTTTTTAGTTTCATTTTTTATTCCGTTTAGCAATCCATCTTCTGAGTAAAAAAAATGCAATGATTAAAATAATTATAAATGGCCAGATATATAAAATACCCAAGAAAAATACAGAAAGACCATCAAAGCCTGATACAATGGCATTCCACATTTTAGAACTGTAAGATTTTGTGATTCCTGTTTCTGATGTTACCTTATAAAATTCTATATTAATTGTGCTTAAGGAAACCTTGTTTTGCAAATATTTTAGGCGACCTTGCTTGGCTTCAATTTCTTCTCTTATACTAGAAAGTTCTCTCTCAATCTCTAAAATTTCCTTGACATTTCTCGCTTTGTTTAGCAGTTCCAAATATCTAGATTCAAGTATTTTTTTTGCCTTTAAACGTGCTTCTAAATCTATAAATTCCTCAGTAACATCCCTAGAGGATATTTGCTTGCTATCAAAATATTCAACGTTTTCACCGATGTCATCAATAGTTTGTTGAAAGTTGCTGGTTGGAATTCTTACTATTAAACGTCTCGAAATTCTATTATAACCCTTGTTTGCTGAATCATCTTGAATGTAGCCGTTATATTTTGAAATGGCAGCAACCACATCTTTGTAAGTTTGCTCTAAATTTTGGGTTTGAAATGATAGATAGGACTCTTTTATGAGCTTTTGTTCAAATTGTTGTTTTGGATCCGAACCAACATCATTGACTGATGCAATAGCCTCTACATCCATTTCGCTACGTGCAAACACCTCAGATGATTCTGATTTGTCCGAGCCATTAGAACAGGCTAAAGGTAAAGCAAAAATAAAAAGAGCAACTAAATACTTCATACGGAATTTACTTAGAGGTTGAATTTGAAAACTTTTCAAGTAACAATTTCATCGTTTTATTAAGTTTATCAAAAGTTGTTCCATCTTTACTAAGGTACAAAATCATAAACGCATAAGAAGCAGAACTATTGTTAAAGTACAGTGGTTTGTTAAGTCGGTAAGTTTCCCTTAACAAACGTTTTATACTATTTCTTGCTACAGCGGTTTTGTGCAGTCGTTTGCTTACTGAAACTCCTGTTTTTAGTTTAGAGCCATCATCGAATTCTGTTTTTAAATATATAAGGCGTAAAGGGTAAACTGTAACAGCTTTCCCTCCCGAAAACAACTGCTCTATCAGTTTTTTACTTTTTAGCTTATCTTTTTTTAAATAAGTGAAATTCATTAGACTCTATTTCTCATTTATAAACAAAAACCGCATCTTATAAAGATACGGTTTTGTGAAAATTATAATTATTCTGTTTACTCAACAGTAAATGTATTGTTTTCTCTTTGCACATCTGCCATCATTTGAGAGGGATCAATTTCTACAGATTTAACGGTTTTTTTAGCATCAAATGTGTACGTAGGATATGCCCATGCCCAATCGTCTATAATCGTAGCTGATGTTGGCTTTTCTCCTCGCATCATTTGTAAAGGAATGTAAAAGTCTTCCGTAGAACCATCAATATAGGTAATAGAAAGATCTAAAGGCATTGGCATTAAACCAATACGTTCTAAGGTAATGGTATTTCCTTCAACAGACTTAATTCCATAGTCTATTTTATTTGTGGTTTGTGCAAAATCCATTAAATACCAATCTAATTCAAAGTGTGTGATTTTTTCAGCAGTACGAATAATATCTAATGGTTTAGGGTGTTTAAATGCAAAATCATTAAAATACTTTTTAATAGTTTTATTTAAATTTTCTTCACCTATCACATATCCTAATTGTGCCATAAATACGGCTCCTTTACTATAGGCTGATGCTCCATAAGCTTGGTTATACATATAACGGTCAGCATGTGTGGTAAGTGGTTGCTCTACACCAGAACCAGCCAATGCAAAATAACCTCTGTAAGATCCGGCTAATGGATTTTCAGATTTTTTGTCTGAAATAGCATCCATTGCCAAAGCGGAAATATAGCTTGTAAAGCCTTCGTCCATCCACTCGTGCTTAGCTTCGTTGGTAGCCAACAAAAACTGGAACCATGTGTGTGCCAACTCGTGGGCTGTAACACCTAATAAACTTCCAAAGTTTCGTTTTCCGGTAATTAAAGTACTCATAGCGTATTCCATACCACCATCTCCTCCTTGTATAACGGAATATTGTTTATATGGATATTTACCAATGTTCTCACTAAAATATTGCATTAATTCAACAGTTTTGGGTTGAAGCTTTTTCCAGTTTTCGAGGTTTTCTTTAGGTAAATCTTCTTTGTAATAGAAATGGAGCATCGGTCCGTTAGGAACTTGCATAGTATCGTGAATATAATCAGGATCTGCAGCCCAAGTAAAGTCGTGAACGTTTGGTGCTTCAAAATGAAGCATTTTTTTTCCTCCACCAGCTTTTGATTCATCTTTTAAATAACCCGTTCCACCAACAACATAATCTTTGTCAATAGTCAATTTTACATCAAAATCTCCCCAAACACCATGAAACTCTCTTCCTATGTAAGGATCTGCGTGCCAACCTTCAAAATCATATTCTGCCATTTTAGGATACCATTGCGTCATGGACAAGGCTACACCTTCCGTATTGTTTCTACCAGAACGACGGATTTGTTTTGGTACTTGTCCATCAAAATCCATATTAAATGTTACTTTTTCACCTGGTTGAATGGGTTTATCTAGTTTTACTTCTAACACAGTGCCAACAACTTCATAAGTAATTGGTGTACCGTTTTGCGTTAGGGAATTCACTTTAATATAACCTATTTCATTAGGTTGAAGTTTATTGATACGGTCTCCAACCCTTGGATCTGGATCTTGAATTGTGCGAGAACGCACATCCATTTCACTACCAGGTTGAAAGGCATTAAAGTATAAATGATAATACACACGATTTAATACATCTGGTGAATTATTGGTGTACACTAATTTTTGTTTTCCCTTGTATTGAAAATTCTCAACATCCATGTCAATATCCATGTCATAATCTACATGTTGTTGCCAATACGATGTCTTTTTTTCTTTTATAGGATTAGTAATCTGTAGGCTTTTTTCGGTAGCTCCACACAAAAAAGTGAAACCAATAACCGATAGGCTAACTAAAAATTTCTTCATTGTTATTTTATTTTTGATGCCATAATTAAGGCATTGTAAGCATTCGCTATTTTTCCTGTTTTTGATAATGCGGTAAACGACTGTACATTTGAAGCATCACCACCAACAACCACTTTAGATGTAATCTCTATACCAGAGTCTAGAATAACTTGCTTTACTTGCGCAGCAGTTAAATTGGGATAATAAGAACGGATTAAAGCCGCTACACCAGCAACAGCAGGTGCTGCCATTGATGTTCCTCCTTTGGTGTCATACTCGTTTTCTGGTGTCGTTGAATATACTTGAGCACCAGGTGCAAAAATATCTACGTTACTTTTTCCAAAATTAGAAAAACCTGCTACAATTTTTGAACCGTATTTTGGGTATAAAGCTCCAACTGAAATATATGTGTTACTAACTTCGGATCCGTTTACATTATCTGAAGGAAAGTTAGGAGCAGTATCAATATCTTCCCCTGAGTTACCAGCAGCATGGACTAAAACCACATCATTATCTGATGCGTATTTAATAGCATCTCTTACCCATTCTGCATGAGGTGAAAATGACTTACCAAAACTTCCGTTAATAACCTTAGCTCCATTATCTACAGCATATCTAATAGCTAAAGCAACATCTTTATCGTATTCATCACCATTTGGCACAGTTCTAATTGACATTAATTCAACGTTGTTTGCTACTCCGTTTGCGCCTTTACCATTGTTGCGTTCTGCGGCAATAATTCCTGCCACGTGTGTTCCGTGTGATTCAGATTTTTTTACTGGCTTTACATTATTGTTTCCATAACCCATATCTGACAAATCATTAATATCGTCACCAGTTGTTCTGCCTTTTAAATCCTTATTTAAGTTGTAGTTTAAACGCTCGTTTATACTTACTAATGCATTATCAATTTCTGAAGTGGCTTCTTGTAACGTAATGCCATTGCTGTTTATTTGCTTTGAAATTTGAACAGCCTGTTGTACAGCTTGGTCATCAGTTTTAATAGCATTAACTTCTTCAGTGGTATAGTCTGGTTTGTTAAAATGTTTAGCTAAAGTTTCATCTGCACTTTTAACTGCTTGGGCAATTTGCTCGTATTGCGTTTTTCTGCCCATCCATTTTTGGTATTCCTCATCATAGAGCGTTTTTGCTTCTTCGTATCTAGGAGCAGATGTATCTCCAGCGGCTAAAATTCTTACATATTCCAATTGTTCATCATAGGCATCTCCGAGAAAGTTCCAGCCATGGATATCATCAACGTAACCATTATTGTCATCATCTTTTCCGTTGTTTGGGGTTTCCTTTGTATTGGTCCAAATAACATCATCTAAATCCTCATGGTCAATGTCAATACCAGAATCTATAACGGCAACGATTACTTTTTTACCTTTTTTGTTTTTTATTATTTCCTCATAAGCCTTATCTACGCTCATTCCTGGAATAGTATCCTTCAATAGGTCTAAATGTCCCCAGTTTTGTTTTTCAGCTTCTGTTAACTCCGTCACTTTTATAGGTGTACTATCTATGTTTTCAATTGGAGTTGAAACAATTTCGCTTGTGCTTCCACAACCAAAAAATAAACTGGCCGAAAGCGCAGTATAAGTGAGTAATCTGTAATTAAATTTCATATTGTTATTAGTATTAATTCTCGTTAAATATAGTATTGCAAGTAAATTTTTCGTTAAGTCTGACTCCTTTTTCGGTATGCTTTACGGTAATAATCTCGTTATGTGCATCGTGCTCTAAAAACAAGTAAAAGTCATTATCCGCAGCCAGGTTCAAAAATAATTCTTTTTCATCTAATGTGAGCAATGGCCGTGTGTCGTAACCCATTACAAATGGTAAAGGTAAGTGACCAGCTGTTGGTAACAAATCTGCCATAAAACAAATGGTTTTGCCTTTGTAATTAATCATCGGAATCATTTGTTTGTCCGTGTGACCGTTAGCATAGAAAATATCAAAACCCAATTCAGAATTTTTTTGAATGTGATTAGTGGGAACAGACGTAAAATACAACTGTCCACTTTTTTCCATTGGCAAAATATTCTCTTTCAAAAACGATGCCATTTCGCGTCGGTTTGGCTCGGTTGCCCATTGCCAATGCTCTTTATTACTCCAAAATTTCGCATTTTTAAAAGCAGGTTCGTAGCCAGTTTTGTCTTTATTCCACTCTATACTGCCTCCACAATGGTCAAAATGAAGATGCGTCATAAAAACATCTGTAATATCATCTCTGTGGAAACCATACTTTGCCAGTGATTTATCAATGCTTTTATCTCCCCAAAGGTAATAGTAACCGTAGAATTTTTCGCTCTGCTTGTTTCCCATTCCTGTATCAATCAAAATAAGACGATTGCCATCTTCAATCAATAAACAACGCGCTGCAATATCTATCATATTATTGTTATCTGCAGGGTTTGTACGTTGCCAGAGTGATTTTGGAACGACGCCAAACATGGCTCCTCCATCTAATTTAAAATTTCCAGCTTCAATAGGGTATAATTGCATTATTCTAAAATAATAAGATGAATTGCAAATTACTAAAAGTGTTAAAAATAAAAGGGTTTGAGCGTCATTAATTAGTGGATTTTTAACAAATTGATAGAATCATATTTTAAAAAGCACTTTAAAAATAATTACATTTATGTAATG
>CAJXVG010000099.1 GCA_913061495.1 uncultured Winogradskyella sp. | reverse complement strand
CGAGATCAGCCTCGGTCTCGTGGGCTCGGAGATGTGTATAAGAGACAGATAATGGGTTTGATAATTAATAGTGTCTTTAATTTTTGAAAAGAGAACACTATTATCCATATCAGTATAATGTTTAATTTTTATTTTAAAACCATTAAATAAGGTGGTGTCTACTTTTCTTTCAGCATATTTTTCTGGTACAAACTTATCAACCTGTATAGTAACCGTTTTCTTAAAATTATCAACACTTTCATTAAGTGCTTGATTTTTTGTTTTACGACCGTCACAGCTGGTAAAACCTAGAACCATTACAATTAAAATACCAACTACATATCTCATAACTTTTAAATATCTAAACCAAATGTTTGTCTTAACAATTCGATATTAGGGTTTTTCTCTCTTAGTTTTTCATACTTTTCTTGTGGAGTAAATGCGTATTTTTTTGCCACCTCTTCATTTACGGTAATATTCAATTTTAAATCGTAATTAAGAAGTGTTTTCTTTAAGAAAGCCATTAAGGGGAACTCAGCACGCTGTAATTCAATCTTATTGGTGTTATTAGAATAAGTTAAATAGATAGTGGTGTCTTTTAGTTTAGGTTTATCCATTTGAAGAATTGAAGCCATAATCTTCTCTCCTTTTCTATCCATCTTTTCTGTGTAGGCTTTCCAAGCTTTTGTTAAAGCCTCTTGGGTAACAGGTTCTCTAGGTAAATTTTCTTCGTCAATTACAACATCCATTTGTTTAATAAGATGTTCTTTCTTTTCACGAATGCTTTTTAGGGATAATCCTGAAGTTGCTTTTTTAGGTTTTTCAATAGAAATCTTTGGAACTACTTTAGGTTCTTCAACAACTGAAGTGGGTGCTTCTGAAGTTGTATTTCCCGACTCTACAGGTTCTTTCTCTGCGATTTTTTCTTCTAAATTTGGCTTTTTAACAGGAATAGGTTTAATGCCTTTTGCCTCAAAGTATGAAGGAGGAATTATGAAGTGCCTAGTGTTTTTTTTTTCTCCATCAAAAGTGATAGAGGCAAGTTGCATTAGCGTTAATTCAACTAATAAGCGTTGGTTTTTGCTGGTTTTATATTTTAAGTCGCAATCATTAGCCATTTGGATACCTTGCATCAAAAAGCTATGAGATGTTTTATGGCACTGTTCAATATATTTTTGTTTGGTATCGTCACCAACTTCTAATAACTCTAAGGTAGAAGGGTTTTTACAAACCATTAAATCCCTAAAATGTGAAGCCAAACCTGCAATGTAATGATGCCCATCAAACCCTTTTGAAAGTATAGTGTTGAATTGTAGCAACAGTTCCGGAATTTTATTTTCCAAAATTAAATCGGTACTCTCAAAATACGTTTCGTAATCGAGTACGTTTAGGTTTTCGGTAACGGCTTGCCGTGTTAGGTTCTTACCAGAAAAACTAACTACACGGTCAAATATTGAAAGTGCATCACGCATAGCACCATCTGCTTTTTGGGCGATGATGTGTAAGGCATCGTCTTCAGCTGTGATACCTTGTTCTTCTGCAATGTATTTTAAATATTCTTTTGCATCGGTAACTGTTATGCGTTTAAAGTCAAAAATTTGGCATCGAGATAATATTGTTGGAATAATCTTGTGCTTTTCAGTGGTCGCTAAAATAAAAATACAATGCTTTGGTGGTTCTTCCAGTGTTTTTAAAAATGCATTAAAAGCTGCTGCAGATAGCATATGAACTTCATCAATAATATAAACTTTGTATTTACCAACTTGAGGAGGAATGCGGACTTGGTCTGTTAAGTTACGAATGTCATCCACTGAGTTATTAGATGCAGCATCCAGCTCAAAAATATTGAAAGCAAAATCTTCATCTTCGCTCGTGTTACCATCACTGTTAATCATCTTTGCCAAGATACGTGCACAAGTTGTTTTACCAACTCCACGAGGACCTGTGAACAATAATGCTTGTGCTAAATGGTGGTGCTCAATAGCATTGAGTAAAGTATTGGTAATAGCTTGCTGACCCACAACATCCTTAAAGGTTTGGGGTCTATATTTGCGTGCTGATACTACGAAATGCTCCATCGGAAAAATTACTCAACTACAAATTTAATAATAACCTATAAATAGCCATTTTTAGCAGCTTAAATTTAATATGAGTTATTAACAAAAAGAGTTGAAAGTTGTGAGTTGTAAATTAAAAAAAAAAAAGAGTAGTTTAATATGTTACTTTTTAATGATTTCTATAATATAATTTGAAATTTGTTTATTGTAATTTTGCAAAGAGCAAATCGCCTTATCGCTATTCTTTTTTTAGAATGGAGGAAAGTCCGAACACCAAAGTGCAATCATAGTGGCTAACAGCCACCAGTCGTAAGATTAGGAAAAGTGCAACAGAAAGTATGTACAGGTAATGCTGTAGTGAAACCAGGTAAACTCTATGAGGTGCAATGTCATGTATACCAACGTTTGAGGGCTGCACGCTCGATTGTTGGAGGGTAGGCAGCTAAAGTTTGCTGGTAACAGTAAACGTAGATAAATGATAAGGGCTCTTTTGAGTACAGAATTCGGCTTATAGATTTGCTTAAACTTAAAAAACCCTTCACTTAAAGTGAAGGGTTTTCTATTAGATTTTAAATTTAATTGCTTTTTATTTACTTGAAGGTGTATAACTTAAATCCGGTCTGATATTGCCATTAACTTGATCGTACTTAGATGTCAAAGAAATAACTCCGTACATAGCAGCATTACCATCTTCTCCCATAAGCTTATCGTTTTCCTTTCCACCCATAGCAATACTTGCAGAATCTTCACCTGCTATTTCTACCATGTAATAATTTCCTGAAGTGCCAAAACCACTATGGTAAACGTTATAACCGTTTTTAATTCCTTTATCTTTAAACATCTTCTTTACATCAGCCATTGCTTTTTTCATTGCTTTAGCATTTTTTGGAGGATAATACAAGTAATGATATTCGCGAGCATTCTTGTTGGCAACGGAATAACCATTTGGCATGTATGATAAATCAGAGGAATGGTGCAAAACATAGTCATAATGAGTGTCATAACAATTGTCCATTTTATCAAATAAAACCCCTGCTTTTTCTTCACCCATTTTTTTGATGGTTTCTTCCATAGGGTTTTTATCTAAATCTGCCATATTTTTAATTGGCGAAACATAAACATATCTACCGTCCTCTATACTTATAGTAGTGTATGTGGCAGGTGATTTTTGCTTTACGAGTTCATCATGTAATTGTTTGCTCACTTCCTCATACTGTGGAATCATATCAAATTTTACATTGTCTGTGTGTACAACAAACATTCTTGGTTGGGCATTTTGTGAATTTGCAAAGTGAAAGACAAAGCACACGGTAATTAAGATTGAAAACCTCATTTTTAAATTTTTCATAATTGTTTGGTTTTGGTTAAAAGCGTTTTAACCATAACAATTGAAAAAGAAACATGTAGAGATAAAAACAGAAACTTCTCTGTTAAGGCTCACAAATGTAGTGAAAAAAAACAATTAAGAATTAACCTACATTTTTGATAATCAGTTAGTTTTAAAAAAACTGAATACATTGCCTCCGTAGTTTTTAGAATAAGAAAAATGTTCTAACTGACTTAAATCTGTATGTTTGGAATGTTCAACTATAAGCAAACCTTCATTTTCAAGTAATTCATTTTGAAATACTAACTCAGGAATTTTAGAAAATGTTTCTAACTCAAAACCATAAGGAGGGTCTGCAAAAATGATAGTGTGTTTTTGTTTTGATTTTTCAAGAAATTTAAATACATCACTTTTTATGGTAGTGATCTTCATTTCTAAAGAATCTGCAGTTTGGTTTATAAATTTTATGCAACCGTAATCAGCATCTACCGCAGTAATATTTTCAGTGCCTCTTGAGGCAAATTCATAACTTATATTTCCTGTACCAGAAAATAAATCCAATACAGAAATATCATCGAAATAGTATTGATTATTTAAAATATTAAAAAGTGCCTCCTTGGCCATATCTGTAGTTGGCCTTACCGGAAGTTTTTTGGGTGCTGTAATTCGCCTTCCTTTAAAATTACCTGATATAATTCGCATTAAAAGGTGTTTAAGATTAAATAATGATGATGTAATTTATTTTTATTTACAGTGTCATTTAACTTGAATTTTACGTCAGGTTTTAGAATTTCAATATGTCTTACATAAGTGTAAATAATATTGAAGAGTGCATCGTTTTCATCTATTTGTCCACTTAAATTTACAAGTGTTGTTTCCACATCTAATTTTAATTGTTCAAATACAAATAATACATAGTAAATAAAGTCCTCTTTGTTGTTGTACTCAAAACTATTAAATAACTGTAGGTTATTATTTTTTATAACTAATACCTCAATAGATTTAGCGTTGATATTAATGAAAACTTCTGTTTGTTCACCAACATTTTTCTTTTGAAGAATGGTGTCAATTAGTATTGTGGACGAATGCTTATAGATGAACTCTCCGAAGGTTTCAAAGATGTAATTGTTAATATTTACGTAAGGTATATAAACGTTGACTGATTCATTTATAAAAATGTCATCTTGGGTAATAAAATCGGTTCTAAGAATTTTTGAATTGAACTTTAAAAAATCCGCTTTTTGTTCTTCACTATAAAGCGTTTTAGGAACTAACGAAGAAAGTTCGTTTTGATGAACTATAGTTACACTGTTGAAGGGCTCAGAGAAAATGGTATTAGAGCTGAGTTCTGTTTTTAAACGGTTAAGTGTGTCAAAAGGTGTTAGCTTATTCTCAAAAGGTAGAGTATTTATGTACTCAATGGTATAAGTGGTTCTATTTAGAATGCAAAAAGAAAGTCCATTCAAATTTACTTGAATGGACAGTTCTTTGATATTGTTTTTATCCAAAACTATTGTTCGTTAGCAAGGTCTTTACCCCAGTTTCCACTAGTAGTTATTTCTTCCATAGAACCAACTTTAATTTTTGGTCCCTTTACACCAGCAATAGAAACAGCTTGTTTTTCTTTTTCAATTAAATATGCTTCTTGTCCATCTAAAACGACAGCTTTATCTACACTTACTTCAAATACAGGAATATCATCTAAGGTACCTGCTTTAATATCGAATTTAGCGCCTTCTTTTCCAACACCAACATTTGCCATATTCTTGTAAGAAGCATTTCCATTAAAAATAGAATCCTTAACAGAGTAATAATCTAAAGTATCGATCAAAGTTAATGTCTTCATTGTTTCAACACCACCAAAAGCACGTGTTCTTTCTTCATCCAATACTAATGTATCTCGTCTTTGTGTAATTGGTACTTGTGCAGTATCAACAAATCGAACTAGTTTATCAAAAGAGTCTGCGTAGTTTCCGTTTACTTCTTTGTAAGCTAATTGTGCGTCTCTAACTTTTTGAAGTTTTTCAATGACAGTAATATAGCGCTTCTCTTTTAATTGGTTGAATTTAATTTCTTGATAAATCGACATAAAAGTGATATATCCTAAATAAATAATTAAAGCCCAAAGTACTAGGTTGATAACAGGTTTTATTTTTTTGGGTACAAACTTATCTATCAGCCAAACAATACCAATGGTCAACAGTATAATGACTACGACAGCAATAATTACATTTAACATATTTTTTCTTATTAATTAGGTCTAACGCAAATCTACAATTTTTTTTTGTTCGTAAAAATTATCTAAAATAAAAAACGCATAATTTAAATATGAAGTTACATTCCGCTTACTTAAAAGTAATAATAGTGCTATCTTGCTTTATATTTAATTTTCTATGATTACCAATGCTTCTGCATTTTATACCGTTTTAAAATCCAAGTTTCCTTTTCAACCAACATCTAAACAAGACATGGTGTTGATGCAACTCTCGCAATTTGTCTTTGATACTTCAAAAAACAGTTTATATCTATTAAAAGGTTATGCAGGCACAGGTAAAACAAGTATTATAGGAGCAATGGTTTCTAATTTATGGCAAGCTAAAAAAAGTGCTGTTTTACTGGCACCAACAGGTAGAGCGGCTAAAGTGATTTCTAATTACTCAAAGAAGGAAGCGTTTACGATTCACAAAAAAATTTATTTTCCAAAAAAAGATAAGGGAGGTGGTGTAAAATTTGTAATGCAACCCAATAAGCACCGCAATACCATATTTATTGTTGATGAGGCTTCAATGATACCAGACGCTCCATCAGATACAAAATTATTTGAAAACGGTTCGCTTTTAGATGATTTAATGCAATATGTCTATTCAGGGCACAATTGTAAGTTATTGTTAATTGGGGATAAAGCACAATTGCCACCAGTAAAATCAGATTTAAGTCCGGCTCTTGATGGTGATAAGCTTGATTTAAACTATAATAAAGATGTCACCAGTATTGAGCTTGACGAAGTTGTAAGGCAAGAACAAGACTCCGGAATCTTGCAAAACGCTACCGAGTTGCGAGCCGTATTGGATACTGGTTTTTATGAAAGTTTTAAATTTGATGTTAATCCATTTAAAGATGTTGTTAGGCTTATTGATGGACATGAAATTATGGATGCCATTAATGATGCGTACAGTAATGAGGGCTACGAAGAAACCGTTATTATAGTAAGGAGTAATAAAAGGGCCAATATGTATAATCAGCAGATTAGACAGCGAATTCTATTTAATGAGAGTGAAATTTCAGCAGGAGATTATCTCATGGTTGTAAAGAACAATTACTTTTGGGTAAAGCCTACAACAGAAGCGGGCTTTATAGCAAATGGCGATATTATTGAGGTATTAGAAATTTTCAGTATTAAAGAACTCTATGGTTTTAGGTTTGCTGAAGTTAAAGTAAAAATGGTAGATTATCCAAAAATGCAACCATTTGAAACCGTACTGATGTTAGATACTATCTCAGTTGAAAGCGCATCGTTAACCTATGAGGATTCTAACCGTTTGTATCAAGAGGTGATGAAAGATTATGTAAATGAAAAATCAAATTATAAAAAATTTTTAGGAGTTAAAAACAACAATTTCTTCAATGCTCTTCAGGTTAAGTTTTCATACGCAATTACCTGTCATAAATCTCAAGGTGGGCAGTGGAACACTATTTTTGTAGAACAACCTTATCTGCCAAACGGGATGGACAAAGATTATATTAGGTGGCTTTATACAGCAGTTACACGAGCAAAGGAGAAGCTCTATTTAATTGGTTTTAAAGACGAAATGTTTGTAGAAAATACATAGAATTAAAGTGATTATCAATTTGGTAATCAGCATTACTTTAAACCAAAATTTAGCTCAAAATTGAAATAAAAAAAATTAAGGCAAATAAGTTTAAACAATCATAAAACGTTATTTTTGAAATTCAACAATTATATAAAATGAAGATAATTTCTATGATACCTGCACGCTATAGTGCTTCTCGGTTTCCAGGTAAACTGATGCAAGATTTGGCAGGTAAATCTGTTATACTTCGTACCTACGAAGCTACAGTGGCAACTCAACTTTTTAGTGAAGTCTATGTGGTTACAGATAGTGAAATTATCTATAATGAAATTGTAAATAACGGAGGAAAGGCCATAATGAGCAAAAATGAGCACGAATCAGGAAGTGATAGAATTGCTGAAGCTGTCGCAAAAGTAGATTGTGACATAGTTGTAAATGTACAAGGGGATGAACCCTTCACTGAAGGTAAAAGTTTAAAAAAATTACTTGAGGTTTTTAAAGATGATAAACAGAAGGAAATCGATTTAGCATCTTTAATGGTAGAGATTACCGATTGGGAGGAAATAAATAATCCTAATACAGTAAAAGTGATTGTAGATCAAAATAACTTTGCTCTTTACTTTTCCAGAAGTCCTATACCTTTTCCAAGGGATAAAAACGCAAATGCTCGATATTTTAAACACAAAGGAATTTATGCTTTTAGAAAGCAAGCACTTATGGATTTCACAGTATTGCCAATGAAATTTATTGAAGCTAGTGAAAAGATAGAATGTATCCGTTATTTGGAATACGGAAAGCGGATTAAAATGGTAGAAACCGAAGTACAAGGTGTAGAGATTGACACACCTGAAGATTTAGAAAAAGCAAAGCGTTTGTGGAGGTAAACTATAAAGACATAAAAGTTATAGGTTTTGATGCAGACGATACACTTTGGGTTAATGAAACCTATTTTAGAGAAGCCGAAGAAGAATTTGGTTTGTTACTTTCTAAATATGAAACTCCAAATAAAATAGACCAAGAACTCTTTAAGATGGAAATAAAAAATCTTCCAACCTATGGTTATGGTGTAAAAGGTTTTGTATTGTCAATGGTTGAATTGGCTTTAGAGCTCTCAAATAAAACAGTGTCCAATCAAGTTATTGAAGCTGTTTTAGACATTGGTAAAAGAATGATTAACAAACCCATTGAACTTTTAGATGGGGTAGAAGATGTATTAAGGGAGTTATCAGAAGACTATAAATTAATAGTAGCTACAAAAGGAGATTTATTAGATCAAGAACGAAAATTAGAAAAATCGGGTTTACTTCAGTATTTTCATCATATTGAAGTGTTGAGCGAAAAGCAGGAATCTAATTATTCCAAACTTTTAAGTCATTTAGAGATTAAGCCCAAAGAATTTCTTATGGTTGGTAATTCGTTAAAATCTGATGTGTTACCATTAATTGGTATAGGAGCGCAAGCAATCCATATACCGTTTCATACCACATGGCAACATGAAAAAGTTACAGAGAAAGAAGGTAATGGTGAAGATTATATTACCATTGAAAGCTTAACCGAAATATTAAACGTTTTCAAAGACGAGAAATAGAAACTTAGTTTTTATTTTTGTAAAAGATATAAAGTAAATGACGTACAAAAATTATCCAATGGTGTCCAGAGTTGTATTTGGGCGTGGTAGTTTCAACCAGCTTGATGAAATTATTGCCTCAAAGCGCAATGGACGTAATGCACCATTCATATTTTATGTAGATGATGTTTTTAAGGGCAATCATTGGTTAACTTCAAGAATTACCTTGTCTTACAAGGATAAAATTATTTACATTCCAACAAAAGAAGAACCTAAAACTTCACAAATAGACCAATTAGTTGAGGATATTATTCTAGAATACAGCGAACTACCCTCTGGTATTATAGGCATAGGTGGTGGTATTGTAATGGATATTGCTAAAGCAGTGTCCTTAATGTTAACCAACAAAGGGGAATCCAAAGATTATCAAGGTTGGGATTTAATTAAAAATCCTGCAATTTATCATGTAGGCATACCTACAATTTCTGGTACAGGTGCAGAAGTTTCTCGTACAACTATTTTAACAGGACCTATTCGTAAACTCGGAATTAATAGTGACCATACACCTTTTGACCAAGTTATTTTAGATCCAGAATTAACTAAGGATGTGCCAAAGGATCAATGGTTTTATACTGGTATGGATTGTTTTGTACATTGTGTTGAATCCTTAAACGGAACATATCTAAATGCATTTAGTCAGAGTTATGGAGAAAAGGCTTTTCAACTATGTAAAGAAATATTCTTTGAAGACACATTAAGTACGGAAGATGCTCAAGATAAATTAATGATGGCTTCATGGCATGGCGGAATGAGTATAGCCTACTCTCAAGTTGGTGTAGCACACGCTATGAGCTATGGGTTGGGATATCTTTTGGGTGTAAAACATGGCATTGGTAATTGTATCGTTTTTGATCATTTAGAAGATTACTATCCTGAAGGTGTAAAGCTCTTTAAGCAGATGAAGGAAAAGCACAATGTAAAGTTGCCAAAAGACATATGCGCTGGTTTAGAACCACAGCAATTTGATACTATGATAGATGTTGCACTGAGCTTAGAGCCATTATGGGAAAATGCAATAGGAAAAAATTGGAAAAAGACCATCACTCGCGAAAAGTTACTAGAGCTTTACAAAAAAATGTAAGATGCGCTGGTTAGCTAAATTTATTTACTTCAAGATTTTAGGTTGGAAAATCGTTGGGAATACTAACTTTTCAAAGGACACGGTAAATAAAGCGGTCATTATAGCATTGCCACATACCAGTTGGTACGATTTCATTATAGCAATTTTATTACGAAAAGTAACAGGTGTAAAAACAAATTTTATTGCTAAAAAGGAATTGTTTAAATGGCCATTTGGTTATTATTTTAGAGCAGTTGGAGGAAAAGCCCTAGATCGTACCTCAGGTCAAAAAAAAGTTGAAGCTATAGCAGAATTGTTTAAGCAAGAAGATGAGTTTAGATTAACATTGGCACCTGAAGGTACAAGAAAAAAAGTTGAAGAATGGAAAACAGGATTTTATTATATTGCTAAGGCAGCAAACGTACCAATTATAATGTTTACCTTAGACTTTAAAAACAAACAGAACAAGATTTCAGAACCTTTTTATCCTACTGAAAATATGATTGCCGATTTTAAATTTATGAAACAATTTTATAAAGGGGTAATAGGTAAGGTTGAAAATTATAGTTAATCTTGTCGCCACAAAATAAAAATTTTGGCATACCATTTGTATAATAT
>CAJXVG010000098.1 GCA_913061495.1 uncultured Winogradskyella sp. | reverse complement strand
AATTTAATTTCATTTTCACTCCAAATAGTTTTATATACATGAAAACCTTCTTCTATGTTTTTTAAGTTTGTGACTTTTGTATTAATAGACTGCCCAAAACTATCTGGTGTATGCAAAGTGGTGTGTATTTCATTAGGCGTTTTACCCACATATTCCATTATGTCAATTTCTCCACTTGCTGGCCAACCTACTGTATCTATATCGCTCCCTAACATCCAAATGGCTGGCCATAGTCCACTCCCTTTGGGCAACTTAGCTCTTACCTCAACCATTCCGTACTGAAATTCTACTTTATTTTTAGTAGTGATTCTTCCTGATTGGTAGACGGTAGAATCCTTTGTTGCAGTAATGACCAAATTTCCATTACTTACATGGATGTTTCCCTTAGTATAGATTTGTCTTTCGTTATTTCCCCATCCACAAAGATCAGGACAACCATTACCTAGTTGATAATTCCAGTTTTTAGTATCTAAATTTTCTCCATTAAAATCATCTAAGAAAATGATATTTTCTTTTTGATTGCAAGACAAATGCAGCAGAAAAAAAACAACTATTATTATGGATCTTGTGGCCATTGTAAATTGAAATTAGTTTCTAACATGGTATTTGAGCTACCCCCAACAAATACTTTAAATTCCCCTGGTTCTATAACAAATTCTCCTTGGTTATCATAAAAGCCAAGCTCATCTTTTGTTAATGTTAGTGTTATTCTTTTTTCTTCAAAACTATTTAATTCAACCAGCTCAAAACCTTTTAATTCTTTAACTGGCCTGGTGATACTGGCATATAAATCCCTTAGATATAGCTGCGCCACTTCTTTTCCTTTTACTTGACTATTATTTTTTAAAGTAAAGGACACTTTTACTTCCTCAGAATCTAAATCTAATTTTAAGTCGGAATATTCAAACTTAGAGTAACTTAAACCATGACCAAATGGGTAAAGTGGTGTATTACTCACATCTGTGTAATGCGACCAAAAAACAGCTTCAGGATCTGCATTGCTTGGTCTTCCTGTATTTTTATAATTATAATAAATAGGAATTTGCCCAACATTTCTTGGGAAGCTCATAGGTAGTTTACCGCTAGGGTTATAATCCCCAAAAAGCACTTTGGCTATTGCATTACCGCTTTGTGTTCCAAGCTGCCATGCTTCAACTATTGCTGGTATATGTTCTGCTGCCCAAGGGATAGTTAATGGTCTGCCGTTATTAAGTACTAAAACAATATTTTGGTTTACAGCGTATATTTCTTCTAACAGTTCTTGTTGAACTCCTGGCAAACCTATCTCAGATCTACTTCTAGCTTCTCCGCTTTGAAAACCATGTTCACCTAATACCATTATAACAATGTCTGCATTCTTGGCAACAGTTTTCGCTTTTTCAAAACCAGACTTGTCAGAGGTATTTATAGTTAATCCTTTAGAAAAAGTTGTTTCACCAACAGAAACATCTGCTCCTTTAGCATAAGTAATTTCATTCCCTTTATATTTTTTTAACCCTTCTAATACAGAAACTGCCGTTTCATCTTTTGCAGCAATTCTCCAACTACCCAAAGGACTCGTTTTATCATTAGCTAAAGCTCCTATTACTGCTATTTTTTGATTTTCTTTTTTGAGAGGTAAAAGGTTTTTTTCGTTTTTAAGTAATACAATAGATTTAACTGCCATATCTAAAACTGCATCATGAAACTCTTGTTTTCCTAATGTTGCTTTTTCTCTTTCTTCATCACAATATTTATAAGGATCGTCAAATAAACCTAGTTCAAATTTCACTTTTAAAATTCGTCTAGCAGCATCAGTAATTAGTTCCTCTTTAACCTTGCCTTCTTTTACCAAATCAGCTAATTCATTAACGTATAAATAGGATTCCATATCCATATCCGAACCAGCTTTTACTGCTAATTCCGCAGCTTGCTTTCCGTCTCTGGCGTGGCCATGAGGAATCATTTCGGTTATTGAGCCCCAATCAGAAACCATAAAGCCGTCAAAATTCCATTTATCTTTTAAGATATCTCTTTGTAAATATTTATTACCTGTAGCTGGCACACCATTTAACTCATTAAATGAATTCATAAATGTTTTCACACCAGCTTCTTTAGCGGCTTGAAATGGAGGAAATATGATATTATACAACGTTGATGTACCTACATCTACAGTGTTATAATCTCTCCCAGCTTCAGCAAATCCATAACCTGCAAAATGCTTAGCACATGCTGCAATGGTTTTATAATCTGACAAGTCTTCTCCTTGAAAGCCCTCAACTCTGGCTTTTGCAATTTTAGACGCCAAATATGTATCCTCACCTGCTCCTTCCATTACTCTTCCCCAACGTGCATCACGAGAAATATCTACCATTGGAGCAAATGTCCAGTTTATACCAGCAGCTGCAGCTTCTTCTGCTGCCACTTCTGCGGACTTTTTTATAGCTTCTAAGTCCCAACTGGCAGACTCTGCTAAAGGAATAGGACTTAATGTTTCGTAACCATGAATTACATCAAAACCTATAATTAACGGAATACCTAACCGGGTTTCCTCTACAGCTATTTTTTGTACAGCTCTTACGTTTTCTACACCTCTTACATTGAGCATAGACCCTACGTAACCCTTTCTTAAATGATCGTATTTTTTAGCAGCATCACCATCTGAAGGCGCTGGACCTGTTAAATCCCAAAAACCATTGTATTGATTCATTTGACCTATTTTTTCTTCTAAGGTCATTTTG
The DNA here is from genome assembly GCA_913061495.1 of uncultured Winogradskyella sp. Classification (GTDB taxonomy): domain Bacteria; phylum Bacteroidota; class Bacteroidia; order Flavobacteriales; family Flavobacteriaceae; genus Winogradskyella. The sequence continues at coordinate 7,824 of CAJXVG010000098.1, read as the reverse complement.
TTCAGTAATTCATCAACTTTGACATCTATTAGAGAAGATGTATTACTGATTTTTTCATTTTCTGAAAGAACAGCTAATTTATTGTCATTATTATTACAGGAAATAAAATAAATACTGAACAAAAAACATGAACATAAAAATTGAAATACCCTCATCTTATTGATACAATCTTATATAATCTACTTCCATACTATCTTCAGTAAAATCTGAAGGAATATCACCTCCCAAAGTGCCACCCATTGCAACATTTAGTATTAAGAAAAAATCTGCATCAAATGGTAATTCTGCTGAATTAGGTATTGAGTGAAAAACCTCATTATCTACAGCAATTAAAATTTCATCTGGAGTCCACTCTACTGAATACAAGTGAAATTCGGATGTCGCTGTTTCGACAGTAGTAGAAGCCGTATTTCCTGTACCTGGGGAAACAGCAGGATAATGTAAGGTTCCACTAGTTTCTTGCTTATTACCTCCTGTTTGTTCCATAATATCTATTTCGCCACATACAGGCCATCCTACTGTTTCAAAATTTGCTCCAAGCATCCATAATGCTGGCCATGTGCCTGCAGAAGCTGGCAGCTTTGCTCTAATCTCTACTCGTCCATTAGTAAACTCAAACAAGTCTTGGGATTTTAATCTAGCTGATGTATAGTTACTTCCTGAGAAAGATTCTGCTTTAGCAGTAATTACAAGGTTACCTCCTTCAACAATAACATTCTCTTCTCTCTCTGTGTAATATTGCGACTCACCATTGCCCCAACCATTACTACCTGTGCCAATGTCATAAGTCCATCTTGAAGGGTCTGGAGCTCCATCTGTATCAAATTCTTCTTCCCAAATTAACTCATCGTAAATAGTTAGATCTAATAAATTATCACTATCCTCTGAAAGATCTGAAGATGTTAAAATAAGTCCCCAATCAAACTCACCGTTACCATCAGTTGTCCTAACTGTCATTTCGTTTGCAGAGCGGCTTTCAATAATATAATTGTGACTTCCGCCAACATAATATCCTAAAAATCCAATTCCTGTTAAACTTAAAGTCTCAACACCTCCTGGAGCTGTGATTGCCCATTGTGCAGAATAATCTGAATAAGGATAATTTTCTATATCCGCACCATTTGCCGTACCATTTCCTGAACCGTTTAGTTCATTTATTAAGACTTCACGTCCAAAGATGGTTCCTGACTCGTCAGTAGTTGGATCATCATTTGTACTATCTGTGATATGCGTAAATGTACCATCAACATTAAAGATATAACGATCATCATACATGCCTACACCTGCTTTATCATTTGGAGCAGCTCCATAAAACTCGTTAAGAATTCCACCAACAGGCCCTAGACCAAAATGCCCTGTTCCTTCATTTTTTATTCTCCAAGTTCTTGAGTCATCTGCTGTAAGCATGGTTATTAAATCCGCAGGTGGTTCATATAAAGAAAGAACATCTATATCTATGGTTTTACTAGATGATGCTCCTCCAGTTCCAAAAGCTATGACAGTTATTGAGTATGTATTTAAACCTAAAGTTGCAAAAGTATAAGTTTTCATACCGTTTGGCGCAGGTGTACTAGAATTGTTATAGACATATTGATACGAGATCGCATTATCTGCTGTAGCTACCAAATTAACAACACCTGTTCCATCTCCATTAGGGTTATTTGCATCTGCACCAACAATATCTACATCAATTTGAATATTGGATGGTGCTATAACATCTCCAAATTCTTGATCTTCTTCTTGACAGCTATAAACAACTGACAATACAAACATTGAAATTAAAATATATTTTAGATTTTTCATTTTTTTAATTTTTCTGATTATTGTTTAACAAGTTTATATTGCCAAAATACGTTCTCTCCAGACTCAATGTACACCTCAATTGTGTTACTATCTATAAATGTTACATTATAGGTTATTTGGTCTGGCACTGCAACATTTGGTAATTCACCCTGATTATTAGCTTTTGGCAATCCTAGATACGCTCCTGTTCCATTAAGCGTAATAGTTCCTTCAGCTTCATTGTATGTAAATGTAGCTGTTGCATTACCATCATATGGAGCAGCCGGAGTACCACATGCATCTGTACCTCCTTGCCAAACTTCCACCCAAGTTTCACTACCTAAAACATTAGTGAATGATCCATCTGAGCCAAACACAAACTCATCATCATATTGACAAGTTCTATCTGCTACACATGCATCATCACAGCTCCACCAGCTTGTGTCACCTAATGCAGGACCAACAGCTAATGCGCCCGCTTCTGGTGCTATTCTCCAGGTTCCTTCTAATGGTGATGGAGCACCACTTCTTATTAATCTATATTGCCAAAACACACCCTCTCCAGATTCAACAATTACCGTAATTGTGTCATTATCTATAAAAGTTACATTGTAAGTTATTTCATTAGGTACAGCTACATTTGGTAACTCACCTTGATTATTAGCTTTTGGCAATCCTAGGTATGCTCCAGCACCCAATATTGTTACAGTTCCTGTAACTTGATTATGTGTAAAAGTAGCTACAGCAGAGCCATCATAAGGTGCCACTGGAGCACCACAAGCCTCTGAACCACCTTGCCAACCTTCAATCCAAGTTTCGCTTCCTAAAACATTCGTAAATGAACCATCTGAACCAAACACAAATTCATCATCATATTGGCAAGCTCTATCTGCTACACAAGTCTCATCACAACTCCACCAACTTGTATCACCTATTGCAGGACCTACAGCTAACGCGCCTCCTTCTGGTGCAAGCACCCAAGTACCAATTAAAGGAGAAGGAGCTGTTGGGGTTTTCCAGAAATAAATATTATCTATAAAAACTGTTCCTTCTGCCCAAGGCGTTCCAACAAATTTTAATTGAAAAATTTCAGTAACAGTTAAGCCTTGATCTGTATAATCTGTAATTGGGATTTCTATACTTGTCCAACTGTTTGGTGTCAAAGCCGAAGTTATTGGAGCTTCGGTTGCACCTCCTGCTGTGTTATTAATTAAGGATGTTTCAATATCAGTAACGGCTTCAGCAGTCCATACATCTAAATGTAGATATTCCATTTGAGAAACATCTACTGTTGTCCCATCTGCAAGAGCAATACCTTGATAACTTAAATTAATGTATTGTAGCATCTCATCACCATCTAAATTAAACATAGCCCAAGCACTACCTTGTGAACCTTGATCCCAATCGGGAAAATAATCTGTGTCTGGCACATTATTATAAGCGCTACTAAAAATAGAGATTACATCACTTTCTGCTCTCGCAGGTGGTGTTGGAGCGGAGTTTAAAGGTTGTTCTATAGCTGTAACTAAAAACTCTTCTACATAGGTAGTGGTTTCTATGGCGCTACCCATAACCTCAACTGTAATGGTATATGTTCCTGCTTCTTGATATGTGTAAGAAACTGTTTCACCTATATTTCCGCTTATAGGAGAATCGTTACTAGGTTCACCAAAATAAACATCATAACTTACTGCAAAATCTGCTGTTGCTGTAACATGTACCTGTTTGGAAACTACCGCATCATTTTCTATACTTACCTGAATATTTTGAGGAGCTTCGAAGGATACTTCTAACTGTTGCTCTGCTTCTGCAATTAAACCATTTATACTTGTTGCTGTTACACTTACAGTATATGTTCCTTCTGGATATACATTGTCTATACTTTGTCCTGGGTCTAATTCTACTGATTGACCAGAACCATCACCAAAAAATATCTCAAATTTGGTAGCACCAACTGCGTTTGGTGTAATTGTAACTAATCCAGAATTGTCTTGTGTGGTTCTTAATTGAAGTATTACTTCACTTGGAGCATCTGCTTCATTTATAAATCCCGTATCTCTTTCATCATCTTCACAGCCTATAAAAGCTAATAGAAGAAAACTTGCTAAAATTAATTTTAATTTTTTCATTGTGCTTTTTTTTTAATATTCTGGATTTTGCTCCCATTGGTTTCCTGCTAATTGTATCTCTATTAATGGAATAGGAAACACTTCATTTTTTCCTTCTTGAAATATCCTATCATCATGAACGCTAATAATATCACCTTCGGCATTTCTAATAACATCAATTCCATTATTATTTTCAATTTCAGTCTTTGCTCTTCCTGTTCTTACCAAGTCGAAGAAACGGTGACCTTCGCCTACCAATTCTACTCTTCTTTCGTGATATATTGCATTAGTCAGTGCGGTACCAGAAGCTAAAACATTGTGGTCTGAATCGCCAAAGGCGCGTTCTCTTACTCTATTAAGATACATTTGAGCTCTATCATCACTTATACCACCTCTGTTTAATGCCTCAGCAGCCATTAATAAAACATCTGCAAATCTTATTGCCCTGTAATTATTGGGATTTGTTAAGTTAGCATCACCTGTGTTTGCATCTCCTTGTCTTGAGATATATTTTCTGTTATAGTAACCTGTATGTTCATGACCAGTTCCAAAAGTGGCTCCTGTCTCTGCAGCCCAAGCATTTATATCTAAAATAGCTGTTTCAAATCTATTATCTCCTTCTTCAAACTCATCTACAACTTCTTGGGTTGGTACATTAAAGCTAAAACCTGATTCAAATAATGGACCATCGTAGTTTCTTATACCGTTAAAACCTACAGCAATATTACCTTCACTACATTGAAGACAATCAAAGCTAGCGCCTTCTTGGTCTGTATATTGTACTTCAAAAACGGATTCTATGTTGTTTTCATTATCATTTTCAAATATTGTACTGTAGTCTACAACTAAATCGTGCGGACCGTTATCTATTAAATTTTCTAAAACCGCTCCTGCCAGATCAAACTTATCTTGATACAAGTATATTTTACCTAACAGTGCCTGTGCAGAACCCTTTGTTATTCTACCAACTTGTTCAGGTATATATGTTAAGTTATCTGATGCATATATTAGGTCCTCTTCCATTTGGGCGTATACTTCTTCTTTTGGAGTTTTTTCTATACTAAATTGATCTCCGAATTGAATACGAGTATCTACCGCAAACGGCACATCTCCAAACCATTTTACTAGTTCAAAGTAATAATATGCTCTTAGGAACTTTGCTTGTGCCAATATTTTTTCTTTACCTTCAAAATCTGTTTTATCCTGAAATTCCAATATGTAATTTGCCCTGTTAACACCTGCGTACATCCATTGCCAAATATTTCTTAATTGCTCATTAATTTGTGTGTGGATCATATCATCGACTTGCTGAATTCCCGCAACATCGTTTGCATCTCCACCACCTGCCAATGTATTATCTGATGCTATCTCTCCCATCATTACGTTTAGGTACGTTGATTGCAATAAATCATAAGCTGCGATTAATGCTTGTTGATAATCTTCTTCTGAATTAAAATAATCTTCAGAATTTTCATTGTTCGATTTTACATCTACAAAATCATCACTACATGAAGCCATGACAATAAATGCTATAAAAACGAATGTGATTTTTAAATTTTTCATGCTTCTATTTTATTAAAAATTTAAGTTCATTCCTATTAAATATGTTCTTGGGTTAGGATAAAACCCATAATCTATACCTCCTCCAATTGGTTCTCCTGTTGATGCCGTAGGATCGTAACCGCTATACTCTGTTAATGTAAACAAGTTACTTGCTGAGACGTATAAACGTAGTTTATTAAGTCCCCATTTTTCTGCTGTATCAGATGAGATAGAATATCCTAGTTGTACATTTTGCAATCTTACAAAAGAGCCATCCTCAACATAAAAATCCGAGAACAACGTGTTGTTTGTTGCTCCTGTAGTTACTCTTGGAAAACTGTTAGAGGAGCCTTCACCTGTCCAACGATCTAAATAATATACTGAACGGTTAGTGTTTGGTAAGTTTCTTTCATAGTTTCTAACAATATCATTACCTATTGATGCAAAAGCATAAGCTCCAAAATCAAAATTTTTATAATCTAAAGTAAGGTTTAATCCCATTGTTGCATCTGGTATGGGATCTCCAATGTTTGTTTTATCCTCTTCGTCAATTACACCATCACCATTAAGATCTACAAAGATTAAATCTCCTGGTTGTGTATTATTATTAAGTATGGCAGAATTATCTATTTGTGCTTGATTTTGAAATATGCCATTGGTTTTAAAACCTCTAAAATAACCAATTGGTTGACCTGCTTCCATCCTAGCTGGTGGGTCTTGGCCTATACCAAAAGCTCCACCTGTAACAAAGCCGCCTTCTTGGCTTACAGAAACCACATTATTATCTAATGTTGTAACATTATACTTAAGGTTTAATTTAAAGTTTTCACCTAACTGCTCTGAATAACCTATGGCAAATTCTAAACCTTTATTTTCAACAACACCAGCATTAATAATTGGAGGCGATGAACCTGGCGCACCAACACCAATAACACCTGAAGCCGGAGGGGAAACTAATAAGTCTTCGGTTTTCTTATTAAAATAATCTACAGTTACATCTAACTTGTTATCCCAAAAACGCATATCAATACCAACATCTAATGTTTTTTGTTTTTCCCATTTGATTTCTGGATTTGAAACACCTCCTGCAGCAGTACCATTGTACAATATATCATCAAATACGTAAGCACCTTCACCATCTAAAACAGAAACATATCTATAATCACCAATTCTATCATTTCCAAGAATACCATAAGAAGCCCTGAACTTTAAAAAGTTAATAAAGCTATTGTCCTCTAAGAAAGATTCATCAGAAGCTATCCACCCTATTGAACCTGAAGGAAAATATCCAAACTTATTTTCTGGCCCAAATTTGGTTGAACCATCACGTCTTATTACTGCAGACAATAAGTACTTTCCTTTATAATCGTATTGTACTCTTGCAAAATAAGACAGTAATCTTGCATCGAAACTTGTATCTCTGTCATCGTTTAGATTTTCCACATCTGTGGCATTCTCTAAACTTGCATTGCCTATGTTATTATTTGGTATATCAAAACCCGCAAAGGCGTTAAAACTTCCTGAGGTCTTAAAAACAGAGGTTCCTAACAACACATTTAAGTTGTGGACTTCATTAAAATTGTTTTCATATTTAATGAAAGCGTCGAAAGTATAATCTCTAAAGAAATCATTGTTTACTGCAACACGATTTCTTTCAACATCAAAAACCTTATCTACTGTACCTTGATTACCATAATCTATTATAGGAGAAAATGATTTTCCTTTTACTTGTGAATAGTTAAATTGATATCTTGCTTCTGCCGTGAAGTTCTTAAAGAAGTTATAAGATAAACCAATGTTACCATTTATCTTATCTACCAATCCTCTATTGAAGGTGTTATTTATTTGTTTGATTGGATTTACAACCTCAAAGCCTAGATCATTGGCAGTTCCATTAGAAGGAATGGTTGGCGCCATGTTTATAGCGTTGAATAGTACAGACCCAATTCCTGTTTCTGGTAATGTTCTTCTTACCGTATGCGTCCATGTTATACCTGCGTTTACCTTAAAATTTTCAAGAAAGTCTAAACTGTAACTTAGTCTTTTTGTTAATCTAGTAAAGTTTGATTTGTTACCTCCTACAATACCATCTTGTGTTAAGAACGATGTTCCATAAGCATAAGTTGATTTTTCTCCACCACCTTTGAGGGTAATTGCAGTATTGAAAATCGGTGCTGTTTCAAACACCTCATCCTGCCAATTTGTACCTTGACCCAATCCCGAAGCATTAGGAAAAGGTAGGTTTTCTCCATTGGCCGCATAAGATTCATTAATTAACAATGCGTACTCTGAGGCATTAAGTAATGGTATTTTTCTCGTCGTTTCCTGTACACCACCATACATCTGTCTCTTATACACATCTCCGAGCCCACGAGACCGAGGCTGATCTCGT
>CAJXVG010000097.1 GCA_913061495.1 uncultured Winogradskyella sp. | reverse complement strand
TGGGCTCGGAGATGTGTATAAGAGACAGATTATAAAGACTGTAGTAATACAGTCTTTATTTTTTTATATTTGGCGCATGAAAATTAAGATACATCTTAGCATTGTGGTACTATTCTTGGTCTTTTTAGGAACTTACCTAGAGCAATCCAATGTGCCCAATCAGCAGATTGTTGTACAATTTTCAAACAAAACCATCTCTCCGCAACTTTCTGATGAAACCATTGATGTTGTTAGTAAGCAATTAGCGCAACTTGGAGCGGAAAATATTCAAATTGGTGAACAGAAGGATGGTCAACTTAAGATTACGTATTTCAGTAATCAAGAGGTTAAAGATATTCAAGGTAAACTTTTTGCGAAAAACAAGCTTCAGTTTTCGTTGTCTCCAGATAAAGACAATTCTGATAATCTGCCAGCTAAAAAAGATGCCAAGGATTATTTAATTAATGTTTCAGAAATTGAAAGCAATAGTAATACAGCTTGGGATTTTGAAGGTACTTTAGTCATAGAGCAAAGTCAAAAAAGTGATCGCTTCTCTAATACGGAAGTTGAGTTTTTTACGGGAACTTTAATTTCAAAATGTCATAATTTACATATAGCAAATGTATTTCAAGTTAATACTTCTGTAGTACATGCTATAGATACGTTTTCATACAAAATACCTGAAACTAGAGCAGGACCTTTAAGTTAGAGGAAATATATTTCCTACTTCACAATTAATAGCTTTCATCAATCTTAAAAGCTAAAAAATATCATTCATATAAATAATTGTCGGATTCTTTTGCAAACCATATATTTGCGCCCATAATTTTAAGGACAATATCCGACACTAAACAACAGAAAAATGCAAAACAAAGGAATAATTAAACTTTTTGCACTCTTATTTGGCTTGGTAAGTATTTACCAGTTATCATTTACATGGAAAGCCAACCAAATAGAAGACAATGCAGAAGCATACGCGATTGAAAAATTCGCTGAAACTGAAGAAGATTATCAAGAAAACAGAAATACTGCTGAGGCACAGTACATTGATTCTTTAAAGACTTCAAAAATTGAAGTTGGTGATGAATTTGAATCAATAAAGGTTTACAGTTTAGGTGTCGCAGATTATACGATGACTGAAGTTGAAAACAATGCCCTAAATTTAGGTTTAGACCTTAAAGGTGGTATTAACGTAATACTTCAAATTTCGGTAAAAGACATCCTCAAAGGTTTAGCAAATAACTCTAAAGATCCTGTGTTTAATCAGGCTTTAAATGATGCTGAAGAATTACAGAAAGATTCACAAGATTCTTATTTACAATCGTTTTTCACAGCATTCGATGCTATTGAGGGAGACACAAAATTAGCTTCGCCAGATATTTTTGCCAATCGTACTTTGAGTGATGAGATTAAGTTTGATATGTCAGACAGTGAAGTTAAAGGCATTATTGAAACTAAAATAGATGAATCTATTGTATCTGCTTTTGAGGTCTTACGTAAACGTATTGATAAATTTGGTGTAACATCACCAAACATTCAGCGATTAGGAAATTCTGGACGTATTTTATTAGAATTACCAGGAGCCAAGGATATTGAGCGTGTAAAAGATTTAGTAACTACAACAGCTCAATTAGAGTTTTGGGAAACCTATAAAACAGAAGAAGTTGCACCATATTTACTTCAAGTAAACCAAAGTTTAGTAGAAGCTGGTGAAACAAATGAAACTACAGATGAAGCAGAAGAAGCTGTTGTAGAACAAGACAGTACAAGTTCTACTATTGATGATTTAACAGGTCAGATAGAATCAGATTCTACAGATGTTGCTGATGCAAACCCATTGGGAATTCAAGGTTTTGGTAGAGGTGGTCCTGTAGTTGGTATTTTCTTAGCTAAGGACAAGGAAAAAGTAATGGCTGAGATCAATGCTCCAAAAAACAGAGCACAATTGCCGGCTGAAATGCGTTACTTAAAATTTGTTTGGGGAATCCAAGCAGAAGCATCGGAGTTTGTTGAACTGTATGCTATTAAAAGCAATAGAGAAAGTCAACCAGAATTGAGTGGTGCTGTAATTACAGATGCAAGACAAGATTATGACCAAGTAGGCAGACCAGCTGTAAGTATGCAAATGAATGCAAAAGGTGCTAAGACTTGGGAAGCAATGACAAAAACGGCTTATGAAACCAGAGGGTATATTGCCATTGTATTAGATGATATTGTGTACTCTGCACCTAGTGTAAGTACAGGACCTATTGCAGGTGGTAACTCACAAATTTCAGGAGCATTTTCTTTAACAGAAGCTGTCGATTTAGCAAACGTTTTAAGAGCTGGTAAACTACCAGCTTCAGCTGAAATTGTACAAGCAGAAGAAGTTGGACCTTCGTTAGGGCAAGAGGCAATTGATAGTGGAATGTTATCATTTTTAATAGCATTGGCTTTTGTATTGCTTTGGATGATTTTCTATTACGGAAAATCAGGAATATTTGCCGATATCGCATTATTGCTTAACATCCTATTAATATTTGGAGTATTGGCAAGTTTAGGAGCAGTATTAACCTTACCTGGTATTGCTGGTATCGTATTAACGATAGGTATTTCGGTCGATGCGAACGTACTTATCTTTGAGCGTATCCGAGAAGAATTAGCAAAAGGTAAATCGCAAAAGGAATCTATTAAAGATGGTTTCTCTAACGCTTTATCTTCAATTTTAGATGCCAACATTACAACAGGATTAACAGCGCTTATCTTATTTGTGTTCGGTACAGGGCCAATTAAAGGTTTCGCAACAACATTAATCATAGGTATTTTAACATCATTATTTACAGCGATTTTCATCACACGTTTATTAATTGATTGGTACCATAATAGAGGAGGAAAATTGGATTTTTCAACAGGAATGACCAAAGGTCTCTTCAAAAATGTAAACATCAATTTCTTAAAGAAGCGTAAAATTGCTTACATCATTTCAGGTGTTCTTATTGTGGCGAGTTTAGGTTCTTTATTTACTACAGGTTTAGACGAAGGTATTGACTTTGTTGGTGGTAGAACTTACCAAGTTCGTTTTGACCAAGACGTAAGTACTGAGGAAGTTGGAGGCGTGTTGAATGATGTCTTTGGTAGTGCTGAGGTGAAAACCATTGGTGGACCAAACCAATTGAAAATTTCAACAAAATATAAGGTTGAAGAAAATTCAACAGAGATTGATGAAGAGGTACAATCAATGCTTTTTGAAGCGTTAACACCTTACTTGCCAAGTGGCATCACTTATGATGAATTCCTAAACGGATCTGGTGAAGATAAAATAGGTAAAATGTCATCGAGTAAAGTTAGTCCTACGATTGCAGATGATATTAAGAGTTCTTCATTCTGGGCAGTATTAGGCTCTTTAGTTGTAGTGTTCTTATATATTTTAATTAGATTTAAGAAATGGCAATTCTCATTGGGAGCTGTTGCGGCAGTATTTCATGATGTATTAATTGTATTGGGTATATTCTCTATCACATGGAAATTTATGCCATTTAGTATGGAAATTGACCAAGCGTTTATCGCAGCAATCTTAACCGTAATTGGTTACTCGTTGAATGATACGGTAGTTGTATTTGATAGAATTAGAGAATACTTGAATGAACATACAGGTTGGAATTTCAATAAAACCATTAATGCATCTCTAAATAGTACATTGAGCAGAACATTAAATACATCGGTAACAACTTTAGTAGTGTTATTGGCAATGTTTATTTTTGGTGCGGATTCTCTTAGAGGTTTATTGTTTGCCTTAATTGTTGGTGTAGTAGTTGGTACATATTCATCTATGTTTATTGCAACACCAATTATGTACGATACGGCTAAGAAAGGTGATGCTGCTGAGTCTTTAAAGAAGAAAGTAAAAGAGGACGAAGAAGCGTAAGCGTTTCAAAATAATTATTCTGAATTTGATTCAGAATCTAAAATGCCTTTCTGAAAAGAAAGGCATTTTTATTATATAATGTTGATGGGTTGTTGGCTCTACATATGCAGCAACATATACTATAACACAATGTTTTCAGCGTAATAAAACAAGGTTTTAGTATTGTTTAAAAGTGAAGTGCACTTATTTTAAGAGTAGTTTAAAACCATTAAAATTCAATCTTATCACCAACCTCAAGATTCCACTCATCTGAAAGTCCAGCATTGATTTCTAATACATATTTAGTAGGTGCTTCAGAAGGAAGTGAAGTCTCATTAAAAGGTTTGGCATTCTTTTGAAAACTCACTATTTCCTTATTTTCATTAATATAAATGATGTCCAATGGAATTTTTGTGTTTTTCATATAGAAATTCCGAAGTTGACTATCTGGAAAAATAAAGAGCATCCCATGGTTAGGTTGTAGCTTCTCACGGTACATTAAACCGGTTTGTGTTTCATAATCATTATCGGCAATTTCAATATCCAAAGTTTTGGTGATGGAATCTGTTTTGGCTTTTTTAATGCTGAGAGTACCTTCTTTCTTAAAGGTAATGACTACTTTTTCTGTTGGTTTAACTTTCTGTTTTTCATCTTTACAGCAGATAAAAAGCAAAAGCGTTAAAATAAAAATTGAATTTTTGAATAAAGCTTTCAAAATATTAAGTCAGTTTTATTTTAGGTTTATACATAAACATAAAGTAGAGTCCAACAAGTACTAAAGGTATGCTTAATAATTGGCCTGTGTTTAGAGCCCAGTCTGCACGCTCAATATTTTGTGGTTCTTTCACAAACTCCACAAAAAATCTTACCGTAAACAACAATACCAAGAACAGTCCAAATAAAAAGCCCTGTTGTTCAGATTTTTTAGTTTTCCAATAGAAATAAAATAAAATTAAGAATACAAAAATATAGAAAAATGCTTCGTATAGTTGTGCAGGATGTCTCGGTTCGGTTTCGCCCAATTGCTTAAACACAACACCATAATCACTATTGGTATATTTTCCTATAATTTCAGAATTTATAAAATTTCCTAATCGTACAAATACAGCACCTGAAGCCACAGGAATTACAACACGGTCCAATATCCAAAGGACGGTTTTATGCAATTTCTTTTTATTGAAAATATACATAGAAATAATCATTGCAATGGCTGCTCCGTGACTTGCCAAACCTTGAAAACCTGTAAATTCAAACCCTCCTTTAAATTTAAAAGGTAAAAAGATGCTGAAAAAATCTTCGGTTATAAGTTCGGGTTGATAAAAAATCACGTGGCCCAATCGTGCGCCCAACATAATTCCAAGCACTGAATAAATGAATAAAGAGTCTAATGATTCTTCAGATTGGTTTTCGTTTTTCCAAATGCGTTTCATAATGTAGAAGCCCAAAATAAAGGCGACTATCCACATAACGCTATAAAAGTGAAGTTTAAAAAAACCTAAATCAATAAACTTGGTTGGATCCCATTCTATCTGTAAAAAATGCATACGTATTTGGTTTATGTGGTAAATATAATATTTTGAGAGGGATTGAAAACTGGATTAACGTAATATTAATCCTCTTTAGGTGGAACAGGGTCAAATCCACTTCCTCCCCAAGGGTGACAACTAAAAATCCGTTTTAATGCTAACCAACCTCCTTTAAAAAAGCCATGAACTTCTAAAGCTTCTTTTGCGTAATGAGAACAAGTAGGCTGATATCTGCAAGTAGCGGGAGTGATTGGTGAGATTATGGTCTGATAGACTTTTATTAGAAGGAGAAAAGGATATGTGAGGATTTTTTTCATAATCTTAATTAAGTCTTTCCTCTTCTTAAAATTTAGGGTAGTATTTTAATTGGTGGTAAACGTTGTGCCTTCTCTACTGTCATTTAACTGAATACCAGCTTCTGCTAATTGATCTCTAATCTTATCTGAAAGTGCAAAATCTTTATTCAATCTTGCCTCTTTTCTTAAGTTGATTAAAATTTCTACTGCACTCGTTAATTTATCTTTACCAGAATCTTTATTTGACTTACTTTCTAAACCAAGAATTTCAAACGTGAAAACAGTTAATGTTTCCTTCAAAATTTTTAAATCTTCTTTGGTGATAGTTGTGTTTTCTTCTTTTATTTGGTTAATGAATTTTACACCTTCAAATAAATGAGCGATTAAGATTGGTGTGTTAAAATCATCATTCATGGCATCGTAGCATTTCTGCTTCCAGCCTAAAATATCAACTGAAGAGGTGTCATTTGTTTTTAAATTATCAATGAGTTTGTAGCTTTCCATTAAACGGTTAAATCCTTTTTCAGCGGCCAAAAGGCCATCATCTGTTAAATCCAAAACACTTCTGTAAGAGGCTTGCATCATAAAAAACCGAATGACACTTGGACTAAAACCTTTAGACATTATATCGTTTTTACCTGAAAGTAATTCTGCCGGATTGATGTAATTACCAGAAGATTTGCTCATACGTGAGCCATTAAGTTCTAGCATGTTGGCATGCATCCAATAATTTACAGGGTTTTCACCCATTGCAGCTTTGTTTTGTGCAATCTCACATTCGTGATGTGGGAATTTTAAGTCCATTCCGCCACCATGGATATCAAACTGTTCTCCAAGATATTTGGTGCTCATTACGGTACATTCTAAATGCCAACCAGGGAAGCCGTCGCTCCAGGGAGAAGGCCAACGCATAATATGAGTAGGTTCTGCACGTTTCCAAAGTGCAAAATCCTGTGGGTTTTTTTTATCACTTTGGCCGTCTAAAGCACGTGTGTTATGAATTAAGTCTTCTAGCTTTCGCTTACTTAAAATTCCATATTCATTAGTCTCGTTGTATTTGTGAACATCAAAATAAACAGATCCATTAACTACATAACCAAAACCGTTGTCAATGATGGTTTCAATTAATTCAATTTGTTCAATTATATGACCCGTTGCAGTAGGCTCAATACTTGGTGGTAAAAAATTAAACGTGTTTAGCACATTATGAAAATCCACAGTATAACGTTGTACAATTTCCATGGGCTCAATAGCTTCAAGCCTAGCTTTTTTGGTGATTTTATCCTCGCCAATATCACCATCATTTTCTAAATGACCTGCATCGGTAATATTCCGTACATAGCGTACTTTGTATTCTAAATGTTTTAAGTATCTAAAAATCATGTCAAAAGACATAAACGTTCTCACATTACCTAAATGTACATTGCTATAAACCGTTGGACCGCAAACATACATGCCAACATATCCAGAGGTTATTGGTTGAAATTCTTCTTTTTCGCCAGAAAGCGTATTGTATATTTTTATGGTATTGCTATCGTATAATGGCATGACGGGAGATTGTAAAATTGAATAACAAAGCTAAAGAACAAGTTTAGAGGAAGCAAGTTAAAACTGCGTATCTAATTTTATATAATCCAAGAACTCTCTTTTGGTTTCTTTTTCTTTGAATTTACCTCCAAACTCTGAAGTCACAGTGCTACTTTCAATATCTCTAATACCTCTAGAGTTAACGCACAAATGTTTGGCGTCAATAACACAAGCCACATCTTCTGTATTCAAAACACTTTGTAGTTCTTTCACTATCTGAATGGTCAAACGTTCTTGTACTTGAGGACGCTTTGCAAAGTAATCTACAATTCGGTTCATTTTTGAAAGCCCTACAACACTTCCGTTAGAGATATAAGCAACGTGTGCACGACCTACAATTGGCAATAAATGGTGTTCGCAAGTAGAATAGACAGTGATGTTTTTTTCTACTAACATTTCACCGTACTTATACTTATTGTCAAAGGTTGAAGAATTAGGCTTTTTTTGAGGATCTAGACCACCAAAAATTTCGTTAACAAACATTTTTGCTACGCGGTTTGGTGTGCCTTTAAGGCTATCATCGTTCAAATCTAGTCCAAGAGTTTCCATAATATGCCTGACATCA
Organism: uncultured Winogradskyella sp.; assembly: GCA_913061495.1. Lineage (GTDB taxonomy): Bacteria > Bacteroidota > Bacteroidia > Flavobacteriales > Flavobacteriaceae > Winogradskyella. The sequence continues at coordinate 2,711 of CAJXVG010000097.1, read as the reverse complement.
TCTTTAATAATGTCAATTTTCTCATTACTAGATAATTTAAAAGCATCTGCTTTCATTGGTGTTTCACTAGATGATGATATGTGGTCATCACCAAAGGCATCTATATTGTTGAAATCGCTTTCGACTTTCATTTTGTATCAGTATTAATCGTTCTAAATAAGCAAGGTGCAAAGATAAACAATAAAAATAGTATGCAAGGGTAGGAGTTTTTAAATTATAACTGTTCTATTCATAAAACCGTTAAAAAGCCCATATCATTGGCAAATTAATATTGGTTTCCCTAAAATTTTCTTAAATTTCGAGATTCAATTAAAATATAAAACATGAAATTAAAACGTATCTTTCTTCTTCCTATATTATTTGTGTGTTTTGCCGCTTTCGGACAGCAAAAAACAGCTATAGATTACCCTTCTAACGTTGATGCTCCATTATCAAAAAATGAAAAAGCTATGATTAAGGAAGTATATCAATCAAAAGCCAATCAAGAAGTCTTCAATAATGATTTTTTAAAAGATATAAAGCACTTATTGAGAAACAGGATTTTGATTTATGAAGAAAACAATCCTAAAGCACAAAAGAAAACAACCTTACTCTCAGAGGTGCCATTATTTGATGACTATAATAAAGATTTAAAAAGAGATAAAAAGTTTGATGTTTCAAACTTTAATCCCTTAAAATATAAATTAGATTTTTTTGCCAACGGCACTTATTTATATAGGGTTGACAATACTAATTATTTTATTCAAATCACCTCCCAACACAGAACTTTTAAAAAATAAAATTAACTGATAATCAGTATAATGAAAAATATATTACTCCTATTTACCCTCATTTTAACTAGTGTAGCATTTTCACAAGATATTTTAATGCAAAACGGAACATTTAACCAATGTTCGGGTGTGTTTTATGATTCTGGTGGAGAATTTGGAAATTACGCTCTCGATGAAAATCTTGTAACAACAATTTGTTCTGATGTTGCAGGTGATTTTGTACAATTAGATTTTACTGAATTTGCAACACAGCAAGGTTTAAATGTAGATACGATGAATATCTATGACGGTGATGACGTAACAGCACCATTGATAAATTCATACTCGGGTCCTGTAGGTCCGTTTACTGTTGTGGCGTCAGACGCCAATATATCTGGTTGTTTAACAATTGAATTTATCTCAAATGATTCGGGTACTTTAAGTGGTTGGGCTGCAGATATTGAATGTTTCACTCCTTGTCAAACTATAACTGCCTCAATAGATAATACAACTCCAGCAGCTGTTGCTGGTACTGTTGAAGTAGATCCAGGTGAGCAAATTACTTTTGATGGAAGCGCAACATTTTCAAGTGATGGAATAGGTGCAACCTATACATGGGATTTTGGGAATGGTGATACATTAATGGGTGAATCCGTCACTTATGCATATCCAAATCCAGGAACTTATATTGTTACATTAACTGTTGCAGATACTAACCCTTTGGGTTGTACAGGTGTAGATAATTCAATAGAAGTAGATGTTTTAGATAATGATGCCTGTGCTGGGTCATTACCAATTTGTGATGGAATTACGGATGTTCCATCACCTGTAGGCTCTGGTGCTGCAGAAAGTGGAATAGATTATGGTTGCTTGGGCTCCCAACCTAGACCTAGATGGTATTTTTTACAAACAGGTGATGACGCTGGAGATTTAAGTTTTACTTTAACTCAAACTAATGGGCCTGGAGGAACAGGTGGAGGTAATGATGTGGATTTTATTATTTGGGGACCTTTTAGTCAGCCCGAATGTGGTTCAGGTTCTCTGAACGCTTCTACTCAAGTTGATTGTAGTTTCTCTGCTGCTTCTATAGAACAAATAAATATTCCTAATGCTCCAGCCAATTCCTACTATGTATTATTGATTACCAATTATAGTACTTCTTCTGGTTTTATCAATTTAGAGCTTAATCCAGATCCAAATTCTAATGCCACTACTAATTGCGATATTATTTGCCAAGTAGATTTAGGTGATGATCAACAATTGTGTAATGATGAAACTTATACTATTAACCCTGATTTTACTGGTGCATTTAATACATTTGAATGGCAATTAGATGGTGTTACTATTCCTGGGGAAACTTCTTCAACATTAACAGTAACGGAATCGGGTACCTATACTTTAATAGCGGATGGTTCAGATGCTGTATTCGGAGACCCATGTACAGCTACAGATGACGTGGTGATTACGATAGCAGACACATTTGCTTTAAATGATATTACACTTAGCGAATGCAATTCAGGGGTGGTGACTAATGCAGATTTCTTTTTGGAAGATGCTATTAATGATATTCTAAACCCTCTAGATCCTTCAGACTACACTGTAACTTTCCATAATAGTTTGAACGATGCTGAGAATGATTTGGCACCAATAACAGATACTAACCCTTATGACGGTACTGATGGTGAAATTATTTATGTTAGAGCAGAGTTAACGGGAGCTGATTGTTTTTCTACAAGTACAATAACACTTTCAATATCTTCTCAACCAGATATTAATCCAGTAGCTGATCTTGAGCTCTGTGACGATGTATCTAACGACGGTTTTGGGGAGTTCGATTTAGCAAGTCAGTCACCGGGTATATTGGGAAGCCAGGGCGCTACAGATTTCGAGGTAACCTACCATTTGAGCTTTGCAGATGCTGACGGTGATTCAGGCGCACTGCCATTAAATTATACAAATACT
>CAJXVG010000096.1 GCA_913061495.1 uncultured Winogradskyella sp. | reverse complement strand
TCGTGGGCTCGGAGATGTGTATAAGAGACAGACATATGAGTTGTAACGGATTAGATATTTTTTTTAACTCAAATAATTGGAAAGTGTTTCTATTTAAAATTATATGGGTAATTTTTGAATGAATTAATTTTAATATAGAATTATGGCAAAAAAATCCAGTAAAAAAACCGACTCAAAAAAGATAGAAGATCTGGACGTAAATCGTGTAGATTATGAAGGTAATCCCATGACCACCAACCAAGGTTTAAAGGTTAACGACACCAACAATTCTCTAAAATCTGGAGAACGCGGAGCGACACTGTTGGAAGATTTTCTGTTACGTGAAAAGATTACCCATTTTGACCATGAACGTATTCCTGAGCGTATTGTACATGCAAGAGGGAGTGGAGCGCATGGTGTTTTTAAATTAACCAACCCTATACCTGAGTACAGTAAGGCCGGGATTTTTAACGATACTGAGCGAAGTACATCTGTATTTGTCCGCTTTTCTACGGTAGCAGGCTCTAAGGGTTCGCCCGATTTGGCTAGGGATGTTAGAGGTTTTGCCACAAAATTTTATACAGAGGAAGGCACTTGGGATTTGGTAGGAAACAATATGCCAATTTTCTTTATCCAGGATGCGATGAAGTTTCCTGATTTGATCCATTCGGTAAAACCGGAACCCAACAAAGAAATTCCTCAAGCCGCCTCAGCCCACGATACGTTTTACGATTTTGTGTCGCATACCACAGAAACCCTTCACAACCATATTTGGGTGATGAGCGATAGAGCCATTCCGAGAAGCTATAGAATGATGGAAGGTTTTGGCATCCATACCTTTAGACTTATTAACGATAAGAATGAATCGCATTTTGTGAAATTCCACTGGAAACCAAAGTTGGGTGTCCATTCTGTAACTTGGGATGAGGCTGTAAAAATCAATGGTGCAGACGCCGATTTCCATAGGCGCGATTTATGGGATGCTATTGATGCTGGTGAATATCCTGTATGGGAGTTGGGGATACAAGTTGTACCAGAAAAAGATGAGCATAAGTTTGATTTTGATCTTTTGGATCCCACAAAGCTCATCCCAGAAGAAATGGTACCTGTACAAGTTATAGGAGAGATGACCTTAAACCGAAATCCGGATAACTTCTTTGCAGAGACCGAACAAGTTGCTTTTTTACCTGGCCATATTGTACCTGGTATAGATTTTACCAATGATCCTTTATTGCAAGGGAGACTATTTTCTTATAGAGATACACAACTTTCGCGATTAGGTACACCTAACTTTCATCAGATTCCTATTAACAAACCAGTAACCAAAGTGTACAATAATGAACGTGATGGGCATATGCAAATGGATATCCCAAAGGGCAGGGGAGCGTATTTCCCTAATTCGTTAATGGGAGGCTGTCCGCACCTCAGTAAAATGGCAGAAGGAGGCTTTACGCACCATGAAGAACGTATAGACGCCAAAAAAATTAGAGGTAGAAGTGAAAGCTTTAGTGACCATTTCTCTCAACCCGCATTATTTTACCGCAGTCTATCCGATTGGGAAAAAGAACATGTTGCCAGTGCCTATTCGTTTGAACTTGGTAAATGCAACCAAGCCCATGTAAAAGAGCGTATGCTTTGGGTAATACAAAAAATCAATGCAGATTTAGCAAAGACCGTAGCCAATAATTTGGGAATGTCTATACCCAAACAAATTGACCAACCTATAAACCAAGCCATTGGTGCAGATGCAGACGTAGCTAAACACCAACCTGGTGATGCCAAGAACTATCTTGACAAAGCCCCTATGTTGAGCCAAGCCAATACCAAGTTTGATAGTATTGCTACCCGACAGATTGCCGCATTGGTTGCGGATGGTTTTGATATGGCAGCCCTTAAAAAAATAAAAACTGCGTTAGAAGATGAAGGTGCCATGGTAAAATTGATTGCTCCTCATGGAGGCACAGTAAAGTGCGACCAAGATAAAGCGCACGATGTTGATGCAGCCATTTCTACCACAGAAAGTGTACTTTTTGATGCTATCTATGTGGCAGGTGGAGATAAAGCAGTAGACACTATGAAGGCCAATTCGAAATATAAAAAGTTTATAAACGAAGCTTTTAAGCACTGCAAAGCCATTGCGGCAGATGGAGCCGGAGAGACGTTGATAGACCAAACCTTTGTGGCTGACCATAAAGACGATGCTGCTGTGTTTATAAACGGATCTGCCAAAGATTTTAGGGATGCCATAGCACAACACCGTAATTGGGAAAGACGAAAAGTTGCTATGGAAGTTCCAGCTTAATTTTTTTGAATTAATTTCTGAATGAAATGAGGTAACGATATTACAGCGGTACCTCTAATTTAGAATAGCAAATCATAGTGAATTGCATTAAAACTTAAAACCAAAAATTATGTCGAAACCATGGCAAGATAAAGCAAAAGGCAATTGGAATATTGCTAAAGGAAAACTGAAACAACAATGGGGAGAACTTACCGATGATGATTTAGATTATGAAGAAGGGAAGGAAGACGAACTGTTAGGGAAAATTCAGAAGCGTACAGGAGAATCTAAGTCGCGCGTCAATGAATTTCTCAATGACCTTAAGTATTGATTGTACTTGATCTTAAACTATAAATCCCGCAATAGCGGGATTTTTTTATGTTTGTAATCAACTGACTTTATAATGAATGGGTTTAAAAGAGCCTCCGTTACTATCTTCAGCAGAACAGGCGGTTAAACCAACCAGTAAATCCATTTGGGCTTCAAATTTAATGTAATCGCCAGGTTTGGACGTTGGAGGATCTACCGATAATTTACCCTGTTCACTAAACTGCACGTTCATAAAAATATTAAACGCTGTAGGCACATCATCTAAACTAATTCCGTAGGGTTCTAAATTTTTATGGAGATTTTCTAAGCAGCTTGGATGATAACCTTTGTGATTGTACATAATCTTAAAGGTCTCGGGACTACACGGAGCGAGTAAAAAATCATTACGTCCGTTGGTGTCCTCTATAATCTTTACCATTTTGTTGGATCTGTTGCTCCAAATAAAATTAGACGTGGTAATTAAAATGGATTCTTCAAAATCCATGGTTTTACCTGCGGAGAGCTTTTCATTTAAATCGTTTTTATTAAACAAGACCATATCGCTTACTTGTTGGCCTTTAGGATCTATGACGGTAAGTATCTGACCTTTTTTGATGGTGAACGCACTGCCACTTTGTTTTTTTATTTCCTGTATCACGTTTTATTGTTTTGCTGATTTATGGATAAAAGGACATTTCCAGTCTTCTTCCACATTTCTGCCACTGTACTGTCTGGTTTCTGTATCCGTACCAAAATCCTTTAAGACTGGGTTAATATAGCCTTGTAGTTTTTTATCTCGTCTTCTAATCCGTTTCTTTACTTTTTTGTACGTTCCCATTTCCCTGAGTTTTTCAAACTGCCAATGCAGATTAAAGACCACGGTAGGATATGGGCTTTGCCTTGCCATTCTAGAGCTTTTGGGATGTAAACCTACAATATAAAACGCTTTTCCTTTAATGCTGAAACTAAAATTTGGACTCTCTGGGTCGTTACTTACGTTAGGATCCCACTCACAATCGTCGTGCTTATGAAGCTCTTGCAAGAGTTGCCATAGGTTGTTTTCAAACTCAATTTCGGAATTAAACCCAGCATTTGGGAAAACTGCCAAAAAGGATTGGAACTCATTAGAGTCAAAATCATAATTGTTAACATAGGTTTCCAAATCACTGAGCAATTGGGTAATTGTCTCTGTTTGATGAAAACTGTTATAGGATTTAATGACATAGTTTTCCATTGAAAACACTGTTTTAGCCATCACACAAGGATGCTTGTACTTTAATATAAAGTCTTTGTATTGGTTTTCTATATGTTCTTGTTGGTTCATTGAAATTTGTATAATTTTTTAAGTATCAATTCATTTTCTGCATTCATATCGCAAAGTTAAGGCGTCACTAGTAGGTTTATCGTCTCATATGAAATTTTTATTTGTTCAAATAAATTAAGACGAATCCCTTTTATATAGGTTAACATTTTTGTTAAGCGTATTAATTATGTATGGTTATAGTCACTAAATTTGAACACAACTAAACAACTAAATACTTTACTATGTCAGTATCAGCACTATTTTGGCTTATAGCCTCGGTTTTTGGAATTTTCACCATTATAATTGTCATTACTCGGATCTTCGGTTTACGCACCTTTGCCAAAATGTCTAGTTTTGATTTTGCGTCTACCATTGCTGTAGGCTCTATTTTAGCTTCGATAATTTTAAACCAAAACTACTCGTTGGTTAAGGGAGCTGTAGCTTTAACGGCAGTAATAAGTTTCCAGACCCTGTTTTCCTTTTTGGTTAGAAAATCTAACATGTTTCAATCCTTATTTACCAATAAGCCCCAACTTATTATGTGGAACGGAAAGATGTTGCCCAAAAACATGAAACGCTGTAATGTTGGTAAAGACGACTTAATTGCCAAGTTGCGCGAGGCCAATGTTCATAACTTTGATGAAGTTAAGGCTGCTATATTTGAAAGCACAGGTGATGTGTCTGTAATACACAATGCTGAAAACAAAAGACTTTCACAAGAATTGTTGACCGATGTAGATGTTGATTTTTAAGATAGGCTATTAAAAGCCTTCCTGTTTTTATTTATTAAATAGATATACGTACTGTTACGCCATTTATATTTCTTAACTTTAAATAGTAAATACATAGCTTAAAATTATGTCCATTATACACACAATATTATCTATACAAATACCACGAGGCACACCCAATCCTGGAGAAAGCAAAGCGCTTGATTTTACCGATCCGTTTGAGGTGATTGTCTATGTTGTTTTACCCATTTTACTTATTATATTCTATATTTTGTGGAGAAGGAAACGACGAGATGGGAAATAGTTATATAGGTTTAAATAAATCCATCGTACTGTATCGTTTAGCTTTACCAAAACATAAGGTTACGCCAGTACCTCATTTAAAACCCTACTTTTTTACAATCCATTACCACTATTTATGACAACCGAACACACTCATTATTCAGTTTTAGATCTTGCCTTAGTTTCTGATGGCTTTACCCTTAGCGAAACGTTTAATAGCACCCTTAAATTAGCACAGAAAGTAGAATCCTTTGGTTATACACGTTATTGGCTGGCGGAACACCACAATGCACAGAACATTGGGAGTAGTGCCACTTCGGTATTGATTGGTTATGTTGCTGCAGGTACAACAAGCCTTAGGGTTGGTTCTGGAGGTATTATGTTACCCAATCATTCCCCCTTGATCATTGCCGAACAATTTGGAACTTTGGCCTCATTATATCCCAACCGTATAGACCTAGGCTTAGGCAGGGCACCAGGCACCGATAGGGAAACCGCATTGGCCATACGTTCGGATTTTATGCAAGCCGCGCATTCCTTTCCCAATGAACTGGACAAAATAGAAACCTACTTCTCTAAGGCAAACGCCAGCGCTAAAGTGCGTGCCACTGTAGCCGAAGGAGTAGAAGTGCCCATTTACATTTTGGGCTCCAGTACCGATAGTGCGCATTTGGCCGCAAAAAAAGGATTGCCTTATGCTTTTGCCAGTCATTTTGCCACCACGCATTTATGGGATGCTATTGCTATTTACCGCAAAGAATTTCAACCCTCAGACGTCTTAGAAGCACCCTATGTTATGGCTGGCGTAAACATTATTATTGCAGATACAGACGAGGAAGCCCAACGTTTATCAACGTCTTTAATTCGGATGATTGTTGGCATATTTACAGGCAAACGGGATTTTGTGCAACCACCAACTGCGATGACAGATGACCTTGAAGAGATTATGCAGCATCCGCAAGTCCACCAAATGTTAAAGTATTCTTTTATAGGTAGTAAAGCCACAGTGAAAGTCCAGGTTAAGGAGTTTTTGGAACACACCAAAGCTGATGAGCTTATTGCTGTAACCAATATTTATGATGTGGAAGATCGTATACGGTCTTATGCTTTGTTTGCTGAGATTATGAAGGAGTTGGGGTGAGAGCGTTACTCTACCTATTACTTATTAATGTTTTTTTTAGGGTGTCCCTTTTTAATCTGTTCGCGTTCCCATAGGGTAGGGCTACCAAAAAGGATGTTCCAAGTTTTGGTTGGTCGTTTCCATACATCCACAAATAAGTCACCCCAAGCATGGAACACCAAATATAAGGGGTTAAATGAATCTACAGGTTTAGTTATGCCATAAATAGCTTGTTCTTTTTTAACTTTGAAAGTCCCGAACATGCGATCCCAAACAATTAACGTAGATCCAAAATTCTTATCGATATAATCTTCGTTTACAGCATGGTGAACTCGGTGATGCGACGGTGTTACAAAAATGTATTCAATAGGTTGTGGGAGTTTCCTTATCAACTCCGTATGGAGCCAAAACTGGTAAAGAATTTCCAACTGATGCACAATGATAAAAGCAACGGGATCAAAGCTTAGCATTATTACTGGCAAAAAGAATATAAGTTTTAGGTTTTGCACCCATGATAACCGAAACGATGTAGAGAAATTGTAATATTCGGAACTGTGGTGAACGACATGTGTGGACCACCAAAACCGTTGTACATGAGAGATTCTATGCGACCAATACCTTACAAAATCAAGGCAAATAAAACAAAGCAGGTACGACCACCACGTATGGGGAATTCTCCAAGGGGTTAGATTATAGCAAATTACAACAATATAAAATATACCCACTTTGGTAAGTGCATTGACAAATAAATTACCAAACCCTATAACTGAAGACGCTAAAAAGTCTTTCCCATGGTAGAGCTGTCTTTTTTGTTTTATTGAAAGGTAATATTCTAATGCTACCAATGTAAACATCACCGGAGCTGCAATCCATATTATGGTATTAAAATCTAGTTGTAAAAGGGATTCGAGGGTGAGTTTCTTGTTTTCGATGGGATTAATTGTGTTTTGCATTTGGACTCTGCTACTATACTGAAAAATCAAAGATGGGAATATAATGTAAAAATATTGAGTCTCATATTATTTGAGGGATGTTTACCCAAAATTTCAGAATTGTGTATTAATAATAATATTGCTTTAACAGATTCGTATATTCGATTTGAGTTAAAAGTGCATCTTTAAATATTAGGTTTCTTTATTTTTTCTTTAAATGTTTCTTTGCTTAGTTAGTGGTAGCCTCTTTTTCTGCGAGGGTAGAGGAGTGGTGGAAATGTGTGTGGAGTTGATTAGTAAACTGTTTTCATTTACTAATCGAAACATTGTAACCAATTGATATATAGTTGTTTAAAATTAGTTGGATATAGATGTTTTTATTTTATCTTTGATAGTCAAACTATCAGATTAAATGAATATTACACAACCCTTTGAAAAACTACCCGTAAGCGATGAATGGGTTTTCAAAAACATAAAGTCTACTCAACAATGGACTCATGGTTATCATAGATATCCTGCAAAATTCCTTCCAAATTTAGTAAAGAAAATTATCGAAGATTATACTGAGCCAGGCGATATTATTGCAGATATGTTTGCAGGTTGTGGAACCACACTTGTTGAGTCAAAAATACACGGTAGAAAATCTGTTGGTGTAGATATAAACCCTGTTGCTCAATTAATCACTAATGTAAAAACAAGTCCAATAAGACAAGGCTTATTAGAGAGTAAGTTTCAAATCATTTTATCTGAAATTGAAAATTTTAGACCTGAAGATTTTCATAATATTGAAAAACATGCGCGAATAGATTATTGGTTTTATCCCAGTGAAAAATATAAAATAGCTTTTCTCTATCAAATTATAACCGAGCTAAAGACAACAAAAAAAGTTAAAAACTTCTTTTTAGTTGCTTTATCTAACATTTTAAAAAATTGTTCTAAATGGCTACAATCAAGCACCAAACCTCAAATCGATTCAGATAAAAAGCCAACTGAAGTATTCAAAGCATTTAATAGGCAAGTAAAGTCTATGCTTAAACAGAACGAACGATTCTTTAATAGGTTAGAAGAGTTACAATTCACAAACATTGAATCCAAATTAGTGCTTGAAGATGCTCGCGATACCTCTATAAAACCAGGTACGATTAATGCAATAATTACATCACCTCCTTATGTTACATCTTATGAATATGCCGACTTACATCAATTAACGGGATATTGGTTTGAGTATCTAAATAATTTACTAGAGTTTAGAAGTAATTTTATAGGAACCTTTTACTCATATGGAGAAAGTTTGAAATCAAACTCTAAAATAGCTCAAGCTGCAATTGATGATTTAAAAGATATTCACTTAAGAACAGCAAAAGAAGTAGCAAACTACTTTAACGATATGTATGATGTTGCAAATGAAATGCACAGAGTTTTAAAAAATGGTGGCAAAACTTTTGTTGTAATTGGAAATACTACCTTTAAAAATGTAAAGATACAATCAGCAGAGATTTTTGCAGAACTTCTAGAGTTAATTGGTTTTACTATTGAAAATGTTATAAAAAGATCAATTCCTAATAAGTTAATACCAACAATTAGAGATAAGCATACAGGTAAATTTACAACTTTGGATAATAAGAATAGTAAGGAAGTTTATCCCGAAGAATATATTATAATAGCTAGAAAACCATGAGCAAAAATATTGAGAATGCAGGAGAAAAAATTGATGAAATTCCTGTAGAAATAAGCTTTAGAATAATAGAACTGTTCTCAGCAGGACTTTATTCAAGTCCCAACAAAGCTTTTGAGGAATTAGTAAGTAATTCCTACGATGCCTATGCAAAAAAAGTTTGTGTATCTGTGCCTAATGATACATCAACTTCAAATTCGTTCATATGGGTTTGTGATAATGGTGAAAGTATGGATGCCAATGGTCTTAAACAACTTTGGAAAATTGGTTCTTCTAACAAGCTCAAAACAAGAAATAACAAGAAAAGACTACAAATTGGTAAGTTTGGCATTGGTAAATTGGCAACGTATGTGTTGGCAAGAAAGCTTACTTACATTTGTAAAACGGATTCAGGTGATTACCTAGCGGTGACAATGGATTATTCTCGTATCGACAGGAATCACGATAGTGAAGAAATATTACTAGATGAAAGAAAATTAAAACTTGATGAAGTAAAAGAAATTTTAGAACCCTATATAAGTATATCTGGTCAAAATTTGCTTGATTTTGAACTTTGGGGTGATAAAGCGGAAAAAACATGGACATTTTGCATAATGACTGAATTAACTCCGAAATCATCTGAAATTAAGCTTGGTCGATTGAAATGGATTCTTCGTACAGCATTACCAATAAATCCAAACTTCTCATTATACTTTAATGGCAGTCTTTTGCCACCTTCGAAAATGGACCATAAAGAGCTCAACACATGGGTAATTGGAAAAGATGATAAAACTGCTGATAAATTTTTTGAATCTGCAATAGATTCGGAGGGAAGATCAGTGACTAATTTCGATAATCTAAAAAATGTGAGAGGTGAATTTCAATTGTTTGAAGATTCTCTTGTTGCTGGGAAATCTGAAGATTGGGGAAGGAGTAATGGTATATTTCTTATGGTTAGAGAAAGGTTAGTGAATATGGATGATGGTCTCCTTGGTATGCCAGCATTTCAGCACGGAACATTCAATAGACTCAGAGTTATTATACATGCAGATGAACTAGATGATAAAATTACTTCGACTAGAGAATCCATTCAGGAATCAAAACCACTGGCACAACTTAGAGATTACATTAAAAAGAAATTTAATAGCGAAATAAAGCCCTTTTGGGATGAGCATCAACAGGATGAGAATAAAAGAAATCTAGCATCTAGTAAATTATTTAGTAGCTCAGGAAGTTTGTCAAGAAGACCACTACTTGCGTTGACTAGAAAGTTTTTCTCTGGAAATATTTCTAATCTGATGTATACCACAATTCCTGAAGATCTTACCGATGAAAGAAAAGAAGAAGTCATTAAGATTTTAGAAGATGATTTAACTAGTGAGACGGGAATTATTAAAGATGTTGTTGCATGGGAAATTATGAATCCTGATGACCCGATTGCTAAATTCGACCTAATTTCAGGTAAGGCTAAGATTAATCTTCTTCATCCTTTTTTTGCAAATTTCAGTGATGAAATTAAAACGACCTTACCTTTTGAACTTATTGCACTTACAGAAATTCTAACCGAAGCTCATCTTATAGAATTAGGTGTAGATGAAGACACCACTTTACAGATTTTAAAAAGACGTGATCAACTCCTAAGAGAATTCACCTATAGCGATAGGCCTAATGCTCCAGGTGTTGCAATAATGTTAAGAGCCTCCTTGGCTGATTCTGTTGGACTTGAAGAAGCAGTATATCACGCTTTTAATAACTTGGGCTTTGAAACAACTAAAATTGGTGGAAATGGTACGCCAGATGGACGTGCTGTTGCTAGATTAGGCTATAAAGTTGAGGGTATCAATTCCGAGTATTCTTTAGTATATGATGCAAAAAGTACAGGTAAAGAAAGAATAAAATCTGCAACCGCTAAAATGGCTACTTCTGTAAGACATCGTGAAGCTTATAAAGCTAAATATTCATGTGTAATAGCAAAAGACTTTGAAGGTGCCAATGATCCAGAATCAGCAGTAAATATAGAATCTAAACAACAAAAAGTATCCTGTCTCTTATACACATCTGACGCTGCCG
>CAJXVG010000095.1 GCA_913061495.1 uncultured Winogradskyella sp. | reverse complement strand
CGAGATCAGCCTCGGTCTCGTGGGCTCGGAGATGTGTATAAGAGACAGTATTAGTTATAATTAATAAGATTTGTATTTTTGCCGAGATTTAAAAATTAAAATAAAAAATTATGTCAGACATTGCATCACGAGTAAAAGCGATTATCGTAGATAAATTAGGTGTTGATGAAAACGAAGTTGTAACGGAAGCTAGCTTCACTAACGATTTAGGAGCGGATTCATTGGATACTGTAGAATTAATAATGGAATTTGAAAAAGAATTCGATATTCAGATCCCAGACGATCAAGCTGAGAATATTGCAACAGTTGGTCAAGCTATCTCTTATATAGAAGAAGCTAAATAAGTAAGATTTTATGGAATTAAAGCGAGTCGTAGTTACCGGTTTAGGTGCACTTACACCCATTGGCAATACCAAAGATGAATATTGGGAGGCATTGGTCAATGGTAAAAGTGGTGCTGCACCTGTGACACATTTTGATGCTGAAAAGTTCAAAACACAATTCGCTTGTGAAGTAAAAAACTTTGAGGTTACTGACTTTATTGACAGAAAGTTAGCGCGTAAAATGGATAAGTTTTCGCAATATGCAATGGTAGCATCTGATGAAGCTATTGCAGATTCAAAACTTAATCTAGATGCAATTAATAAACTTAGGGTTGGAGTTATTTGGGGAGCTGGTATTGGTGGCTTGGAAACATTTCAAGAAGAAGTGCTGAATTTTGCCGCTGGTGATGGAACTCCACGTTTTAACCCATTTTTTATTCCTAAAATGATTGCTGATATAGCACCTGGAAACATATCTATAAAATATGGTTTTATGGGTCCTAATTACACAACGGTTTCTGCCTGTGCATCTTCTGCTAATTCAATGATTGATGCTTTAAACACAATTCGTTTAGGCCATTGTGATGTTGTAATTACTGGTGGAAGTGAAGCAGCAGTTACTATTGCTGGGATGGGAGGTTTTAATGCTATGCATGCAATGAGTACCAGAAATGATAGTCCAGAAACGGCTTCAAGACCTTTTGATGCAAACCGAGACGGTTTTGTATTAGGTGAAGGAGCAGGTTCTATTGTTTTAGAAGAGTACGAACACGCAAAAGCAAGAGGCGCTAAAATCTATGCTGAAGTTGTGGGCGGAGGATTATCTTCTGACGCTTACCATATGACAGCTCCACATCCTGATGGTATTGGTGTAGTTGCAGTAATGAAAAACTGTTTAGAAAATGCAGGCTTAAATCCTGAAGATGTAGACCATATTAATACACACGGAACATCCACACCATTAGGTGATGTTGCCGAACTAAAAGCTATATCTGAAGTATTTGGTGAACACGCTAAGAACATAAATATTAATTCTACAAAATCTATGACAGGTCACTTACTAGGTGCTGCTGGTGCTATAGAGGCAATTGCTTCTATATTGGCCATGGAGCATGGTATTGTGCCGCCAACAATCAACCATGAAACGGTTGATGAGAACATAGACCCAGAATTAAATTTAACACTCAATAAAGCTCAGAAACGCGATATTAAAGTAGCAATGAGTAATACCTTTGGATTTGGCGGACACAACGCCTGTGTATTATTTAAAAAATTAGATTAAATCCCGAATGAGCTTCATTCGTAACATATTCAAAAATTCCCGTTCTGAAAAAGACGGGAATTTTTTTTTACAACTTGAAAAAATCCTTGAGTTCAAGCCCAAATCAGAAGCGCTCTATGTAAAGGCATTTACCCATCGTTCTATGAATATTAGGGACAAAAAGGGGAACCCAATTAATTACGAACGTCTTGAGTTTGTAGGTGATGCCATGCTGAGTTCTGTTATAGCTTTTCATTTATATGAAGAAGTACCACACGGTGACGAAGGATACTTAACTAAAATGCGATCTAAAATAGTAAGTCGGGAGCATTTAAATGAACTGGGAAGAGATTTAGGTCTTATTGATTTGGTACAGAGTAGAATACCAAAATCTAACTTTGGCAATAATATTCACGGTAACTTGTTTGAAGCTTTGGTTGGAGCCATTTATTTAGATAAAGGTTATAAATTTTGCGAAAAGTTTATTTATAATCGGGTTATTGATCCTTACGTAGATATTGAAACCTTAGAAGGCAAGGTAATAAGTTACAAGAGTTTACTCATAGAATGGTGCCAAAAAGAAAAAAATACCTTTAATTATGATGTATATGAGGACACAGGCAACGACGAGTTAAAACACTTCTCAGTAAAATTGAGCATTAACAATAAAGTAGTTTCAAAAGCCAGAGCAACTTCAAAAAAGAAAGCCGAAGAAAAGGCTTCTAAACGCGCTTTTTTTGCATTTCAAAAACAAATTACTAAGCTCATCTAAGCACTTTACCAAAATACTTATAAACTATAACGTTTTCGTAATTTTTGTGGCTTAAGATTAACCAAAACTTAATCCTTTAACACTAATATTATACTATATTTACATTTCAAAGTTATAACTGTATGGCTTTACACAAACTTCAGGTAGATGATTTTTATGACGATGCCTATAAGCTCATTGCTATTCATTGCAGGTTAGAAGATTATCGTTTAGCCTATTTGCTCAATAAAAATTTAAACCTAAAGTTAACGCGCAAAGAAGATGATTTAGACTTTCAATATCTAAAATCATCATACAGTATTTTTGAGTGGAATAACGATGACCAATATGTAACTTGGAATTTAGTTTCTAACGTCTGTAAAAAAGAGGAAGAAAGTTTGTACAGTAGCGGCACTTTGTTTCAGGTCAATGAAAAAGTCTTAAAGACCTATCATTTAATTTCCCAATTTAAAAAAGTTGATTATTTTATTAAAATTTCAGACGAAATTCAAAATGTCAACGAAAAGCTTATAATGAATAAATTACAAGCTATACCACAAATTATTACAAGTTACGCGGTAAATCCGTTAAAAATAAAATCAAAAGACCATTTAATTTTTTGAATTGATGCCAAATAAAAAAACAAAAATAGTAGCCACTTTAGGCCCAGCAACAAGTACCAAAGAAGTTTTAAAAGCAATGCTCGATGAAGGAGCAAATGTATTTAGAATAAACTTTAGCCATGCAGATTATAAAGATGTAAAAGAACGCATTAAAATGATTCGCGAACTCAATGAAGAGTTTGGGTACAATGCTACTATATTAGGGGATTTACAAGGTCCTAAATTACGTGTTGGCACAATGAAAGGTGAAGTTATAGTAAACGAAGGGGACGAAATCATTTTTGCTACTGGAAAACGTTTTGAAGGCACAAAAGAACGTGTGTACATGACCTATGATAATTTCCCTCAAGACGCAAAACCTGGAGAGAGAATTCTGCTTGATGACGGAAAATTAATTTTTGAAGTTGTATCAACAGATGGAAAATCTGAAGTAAAGGCTGAAGTCATTCAAGGAGGTCCTTTAAAATCTAAAAAAGGGGTAAACCTACCAAACACCAATATTTCACAACCAGCTTTAACAGAAAAGGATATTGAAGATGCCATTTTTGCAATTAAGCAAGAAGTGGATTGGATTGCACTTTCTTTTGTACGTCATGCTGAAGATTTAATGGAATTAGAAGCTTTGATTAATAAACACAGTGAACATAAAATTCCCATTATTGCTAAAATTGAAAAACCAGAAGCTGTAGAAAATATTGATAAGATTGTTGCTTATTGCGACGGTTTAATGGTAGCGCGAGGTGATTTGGGTGTAGAAATTCCTGCGGAAGAAGTACCGCTGATTCAAAAGAAATTGGTATTAAGAGCCAAGCGTGCCAGAATTCCGGTTATCATTGCTACACAAATGATGGAAACCATGATATCTAGCCTCACACCAACGAGAGCTGAGGTTAATGATGTGGCCAACTCTGTTATGGATGGCGCTGATGCGGTTATGTTGTCTGGAGAAACTTCTGTTGGGCAATATCCTGTGCAAGTTATACGCCAAATGGCAAATATAATTCGTAGTGTTGAAGATTCACCGCTTATTGAGGTACCACAATCTCCACCACATATACGTACCAAACGATATATTACAAAATCTATATGTTTTCACGCAGCCAATATGGCCAATGAAATTAACGCTAAAGCCATTTCAACTTTAACTAATAGTGGTTATACTGCGTTTCAAATTTCAGCATGGAGACCAAAAGCTCATATTTTAGTATTTACTTCTAATAAACGTATCTTAACACAGCTCAATTTGCTTTGGGGAGTTAAAGCGTTCTTTTACGACAAATTTGTGAGCACAGACGAAACCATTGAAGATGTTAACACCATTGCGTGTAAAAAAGGCTATTTGGATGTTGGTGATATGCTGGTAAGTTTAGCGGCAATGCCAATAAAAGAAAAAGGCATGGTGAATACGTTACGTGTTACTGAGATTGAGAACTGTAATTTTTAGAAGGTTTTCTTAATAATTTTATACAGAATCCTTCTTCCAATATTATTCTTTAAACACGTTTGAATTTTAGCGGGAAAGGGATATTCAATCTTAATTAAAAGTAGCTTTGGAGTAAAAGTCTGTTTTGGTAATTAATGCTTTAAACTTTAATGCTTTTAACTATCTTTTTCTTCTTATAATTTCGACCGTACCACAATAAAACTCCGGTTACTGGTAAACTTGCAGTTAGCAAACTAACTAAAAACGCGATTATTTTTCCTGCAATACCGCCAATGGCACCAATGTGTATGTCGTAATTCATTCGTTGGATTTTGTCGGCTACTTTAGCATTTTCGTATTTTCCGTAAATGCTTGGTGTTTCGATTTCCTCTAGTGTATTTTGGTCAAAAAACCTAAAGTCGGAATCGTAATACAATCCTTTGCTGTTTGACACTTCAACGTAAATACTTTCTTCTGCAGATTTTGGATAGTGCAGTTCAAAACTTTCAGCATTTGCGTTTTCTTTAGACAATTTTTCAATTAAATAATCCATAGGGATTTTAGTATCTCTTTCTCCCGATTCACTTTCGTTTTCAGGAATTATAAAAGCAGCCACTTTTTCTCCACCAGTTGATTTGTAAACTACATATTTCAACCAATTGTATGACATCATTGAGCCTGTAAAAGCCAAAATTAATGCGAGTGAGCACACATAAAAACCAACAACAGTATGTAAATCAAAGTTTTTACGTTTCCAACGTGTGGTGTTTTTCCAATCAAATTTTAGACGTTGCTTTAGGTTTTTACGCTTTTTAGGCAACCATAAAATAAATCCTGAAATAATAATTATTATGAAAATTAGAATTGAAGCTCCAACAACTTGTTCGCCAATAGTTTTAGGTAACCAAAGTCGCATATGGCCTTTTAGAATAAATGCAAAAAACCCTGTCAAGTGATTATCTACTTGAATCACTTCGCCTGAATACGGATTTAAAAAAACACTCTGATAAAATTCGGGTTTGGCATCGTAAAAAATCACTTCAATTGCATCGTCTTCTTTTTTAAATAGTGTTCCGTGAACGGTGTTGTTAGGAAAGACCTCTTTAGCTAATTCCTTTGCTTTTGTTGGTGTTAAAAAGGTTTGATCTTGTGGTGTAACTTTTTTATAATCATCATACAGACTTTCAATCTCATCTCTAAACGCCCAACAACAACCAGTTATAGAAACTATAAAAACAACCAAGCCTGTTGTTAAACCTAAGTATTTGTGTAACTGAAATATGAATCTTTTAAAGCTCATCTATAAAAATTTAAAAAGAGCAAGTCCTATTTATGAACTCGCTCTTTCTCACTTGACTAATTAAAATTGATATGAAATATTTGCCAATAATGCTCTTGGCGTTTGCGGACTTATGGTAGACCAACCTTTGTAATATTCTTTGTTAAAAGCATTATTGAGCTTTAAACCTATTCTGTATTTATCTGCTTGGTAAAAAACAGAAGCGTTTGCAATAGTATAACTTGGAAGAATAAATTCGCCAGTAGATTCATAGTTTATCGCAAATCGTTCACTTGCGCCATTAAACCCTAATCCAATTCCAAAACCGTCTAAAGTTCCATCTTGAAATTCATAATTTGCCCAGAAATTGTAAAGTGTTTCTGGTCCAGCTTCAAGCGGTCTTCTGTTTAAAATTTCAGTATCATCAGATTCCGTAGTTTCGCTATCATTGTTACTATAACCAGCTCTAATATTTAAACCTTTAATTGGGTTGGCATTAATTTCAATTTCAAAACCTTTGCTTACCACTTCACCACCTTGTATTTTGTTGAAAAGCGATGATGGGTCAGTAATCACTCGATCTTTTACCTTGATGTCATAATAACTTATCGTAGCATTTAATCGATTGTGAAAAAGATTTGTCTTAACACCAAATTCCAATTGGTTAGCTTGCTCTGGATCAAAAGTTTGCAACGTTTGTGGACCCTCATCAGGATTACCAACCAATTGAGGAGCTACATTGGTAAATCCATTTTGATAGTTTCCAAACACAGAAAGTTTGTTTTTTATAGGTTGATAAACAATTCCGAATTTTGGTGATAATGTAGTTTGGTCATAATCATCATTAAGGTTTGCTACATCTCCTTCATTATCAAAATGGTCTAATCTTAGACCTATCATTGCAGAAAGGTTATCTGTGAAGTTTATAACATCAGATGCATATACACTGTAAATGTGATATTTCGACTTTACGTTACTTACACCTTGTGATGCTAAAACAGCATCAACTCCAGACGTTGAAAGTGGATATAAATCATCCTCAACATCTTCAGTAAATGGGTTATCTCCATTTGAGCCACCATTTGGCGTTACATTTCCGTAAAATGCATATCCTGTACTGTTGTTTGTTTGTGTTTCATTGAAATAATCGATGCCTACTACCATTCTATTTCGTAATGAAGCAATTTTGAAATCTCCAATAAAATTTTGCTGAATATCTGTTGTTTGCGTATTTGCATTCTGTTTATTGATAAAACGAGAATACGTATTACCTTCTAAAAGACCATAATCAAATAAGTAAGAATAGTATCCTTTTGTTGATGTAGAACTTTTTGAAAGTAAGCTTTGCGATTGCCAAGCGTCTGACAATTTGTAATCCATTTCAATTCTATAATTCTGTGTTGGATTTTGCAATGTTAAATCGTTACTCGTAAACGACAACTTGTTATTGTAGTTAAGTTCGTCAAGATTTGATGCGGCAGTTGGTGCACTTCTATTTAGAAATAAAAAAGTTGGGTTGGTTTGTTCAGCTTGGGTAATTTCTCCGTAAAAAGAAAAAGAAAGTCTGTTGTTTACTTTATAGGATAACGATGGTGCTACAAAAAATGACTGTCTAAAGCCAGCATCTTGAAAACTTTTTTCTGTTGTGTAAGCTGTATTTAATCTAAAATATAAGTTATCATCTTTGCTCAACGCTGTATTAAAATCGCCAACAATTTGATTTAATCCGTAAGTTCCAGAAGTGAAAGACAATTCTCCACCAGTTCCAACATAAGGTTTTTTGGTAACCACATTGATAAGTCCACCATAAGAACTTACAGCATTACCGAACAAAGTTGCAGAAGGACCTTTTAGTACTTCAATACGTTCAATGTTGGCAGGATTGATGGTTCCATTGGTTAATCCTGGTAATCCATTTACCAATTGTGGTTGAACAGAAAAACCACGAAGCGAAAAATAACCAGCACCATCGCCACCTCTCCCAGTTGAAGTCCAAAGTTGTTCAACTCCTGTTGCATTTTTTAAGGCATCGTCAAAATTTGTAACCACTTGAGATTTTAATAGTTCATTGGTAACGGTACTATAAACTTGAGTGTTTTCAATATCTTTTAAAGGAAGTTTTGAAACATAAGCCGTTTTCTTTCTTGAAAATTTATTACGACGTTCTCCTTCAATGACAACTTCCCTCAAAATTTCGTTTCCCTCGTAAAGTGTAATTGTGTTTAATGTTGTGTTTTGATTATTTGATGCTGAAAAAGGAATTTCTCTGGTTTTGAAACCTAAATAAGAAATCAAGAGCGTATAATCTCCGTTTTCTAAATTTGAGATTTCAAAGTTTCCATTTTCATCTGTTTGTGTGCCTTTAATTGTGTTTTTTATTGAGACATTAACTCCAAAAAGAGGTGTTTGATTATTGTCTTTTACAGTTCCAGTAACTGTTCCATGTTGTGCTAATACTACATTTGTTAGCAGAAATAAGGTTAAGATCGGTAATAGATTTTTCATTAGTTTTATTTAGACTTAATATAAATAGAAAATTTTTGGCAAATGTATTTATGTCTTTTTATATAACCAAATTATTTATATCAAATCTAAATAAAGGTTTGTAATGGGTTGGTTTTCCGTGATTAATAGAAGAATTTTTTATTCAAGAAGCTAGTACTATTACATATAAAAGGCTATTTAGAAGTTAGTATGTTGATTAGTTTAGCGGCAATACCAATAAAAGAAAAAATATGGTGAATATTTTTGAGTTACATGCAGGGATAAGTTAATCCATAAATCAAACGCTCGCAAAGGTCATTGAAAACTCTCTTAAAAATTAAATGATTAAAACTCAAACTTCAATTGCACACTAACCGTTTCTTTTTTAGGCTTAATGGTTTTAGCTTCTGTATTCAAATTCGAAAGAGAAATGCCTAAAAGACGTACTGAATTGTTTAATTTTTCTTGGTAAAGTAAATCTTTAGCGGTTTCTAAGATCACGGCTTTGTCTGCAATAAAATAGGGTAAGGTTTTGCTCCGTGTTTGTAAAGTAAAATCGCTGTATTTTATTTTTAAGGTTATGGTTTTTCCTGCAACTTTACTTTTGTTTAGCCGTTTGGCAACTTCTTCTGCAATATGTTCTAGTTTTTTGAGCATAAAGATTTCGGAAGATAAGTTTTCACTAAAAGTGCGTTCTGCTGCTAAAGATTTCCTAATTCGATTGGGCTTTACTTCACTGTTATGGATACCACGAACCACATAATAATAGTAACGACCAGATTTCCCAAAGTTGTCATTTAGATATTCTAGTGATTTCAATTTTAGGTCCTTGCCTGTAAAAATGCCTTTTTGGTACATTTTTTCAGCTGTAACTTTACCCACACCGTAAAATTTTCTAATGTCCAAATCTTCTAAAAACTGAAGCACATCTTCGGGATTTACTGTTTTTTGTCCGTTCGGCTTATTGTAATCACTCGCCACTTTGGCTATAAACTTATTGATTGAAATGCCTGCGGAAGCCGTTAAGCCCACTTCATCAAAAATCCGCTGTCTTATCTTTTGAGCGATTAAAGTAGCACTGGGAAGTCCTACTTTGTTTTCAGTAACATCGAGATAGGCTTCATCTAATGATAAGGGTTCCACCATATCTGTATAATCCAAAAAAATTTTTCTGATCTTGCTCGAAATTTCCTTGTAACGTTCAAAATTTGTTTTCACAAAGATGAGATCAGGACATAGTTTTTCTGCTAACCTACCAGACATAGCACTTTTTACACCAAATTTACGCGCTTCATAACTTGCAGCACTAATCACGCCTCTGGCTCCACCACCTCCAACAGCTATAGGTTTGCCTCTTAGCTTAGGGTTGTCCATCTGTTCAACCGAAGCATAAAACGCATCCATATCTACATGAATAATTTTTCTAATTGGTAAATCGCTATGCATGGTGTAAATTTAGACATTAAATAGCTTTTAATTAATATTTGAGCTTACTATGGAAATAGAAATAGAACGAAAATTTTTGGTAAAGTCTCAAGCTTTTAAAAAAGAAGCTCTTAATAGTTACAAAATTAAACAGGGCTTTTTAAACAGTGATAAAGACCGAACAGTGCGTATTAGATTAAGAGCTGATAAAGGGTTTATAACAGTTAAAGGAAAATCTACAGCTAATGGATTGTCTCGATTTGAATGGGAAAAGGTAATTTCTAAGCTTGAAGCCGAATCACTTTTAAAATTATGCGAAGCCGGAATGATTGATAAAATACGATATGAAATAAAGTTTGGAAACCATATTTTTGAAGTTGACGAATTTTTTGGCTTCAACGAAGGTTTAATTATTGCCGAAATAGAACTTAACTCAGAAAATGAAGCTTTTGAAAAACCAAAATGGCTCGGTGAAGAGGTTACAGGAGACATAAAATATTATAATTCACAATTAAGTAAACATCCTTATAAAAACTGGGAAAAATGAAAAATCTGTTTTTAATATTAGTATTAAGCTGTATAGTTATCTCATGTAAAGACGAGAACAATAACAAATCTGAAAATAAAAGACCTTTAATTGAGGAAGTAGAAAGCGATAACTCAACAAGTGAAGAAACCAAAGATGTTTATTTAAAAGAAACTGAAGTTGCTATAAATAAATTATCGGCAAAAGAACTGAAAGCAAAGTTAACTTCAGAAGGTTACCAAATTTTTGATTATGTAGATGACAAAACCCAAGATACAGTTATTATGCAGCAGTATTTTATGGCATTTTTAAAAAGTGGGCCAATTAGAAACCAAAATGAAGAAGAAGCGGCAAGACTTCAAAAAGAACATTTAGCCCATTTGGGAAAAATGTATGATTTGGGTTATGCAGATATATCTGGCCCTTTTGGTGATGATGGAGATATTAGAGGGATAACAATTTATAATGTCCCAACTTTAAAAATGGCAGATAGTTTGGCTAATGCAGACCCAATGGTTAAAGCTGGTCGATTAGAGATTGAAATTCATCCTGTCTCTTATACACATCTCCGAGCCCACGAGACCGAGGCTGATCTCGT